>NZ_DAOLQM010000047.1:0-11004 GCF_035418125.1 Atribacter sp.
CCTAAAAGAGAGAAGGTTCCTGACATTGTAACTTCTGGTTTAGATACTGTTGCGGTACGGATGCCTTCCCATCCAATCGCCTTGCAACTCATCCAATATTCCAAGTGTCCAATTGCTGCTCCCAGTGCCAATCGTTTTGGGCACGTAAGTCCTACCCGAGCGGAAGATGTTCTTTCTGACCTCGGAGATTCAGTTGATTTTATTTTAGATGGAGGACCAACCCTGGTTGGGGTAGAGTCAACAGTAGTTTTTGTAACCGAAGAAGAAATTATACTCCTTCGCCCAGGAGGAATACCTATTGAAGATATCGAGAAAGTGATAGGAAGAGTAAATATTAAAAGAAAAATGTCAAAACTGTTGTCACCTGGTCTCACCAAAAAACACTACTCACCAAAAACTCCCCTATACATATATGAAGGAAACCTTGAGGAACTCGTCAAAATTAATAGAGATGATTATGCTCTGTTAACTCCTGCGCCTTTATTGGTAAACGACATCACCATTTATCCTTTGAGTCAGGCTGGTGATGTGAAAGAGATTGCTGCTAATCTATTTCATCAACTCCGCAAATTGGAAAGAATGGATTATAGGGCTATCATTGCAATTCCAGTGAAACAAAGTGGTTTGGGTCATGCAGTTATGGATCGGTTAATCCGGGCGTCAACAGGAACTGTAAAAATTGAAAATCAAAAGTTTGTTTTCATTGACAGGTAAGCAATTAAAAAGGTAAGATACCAATGAAATAAATCAAGGGGGTAAAACCATGAAAAAGGTAAAAGTATTGTTTTTAATAACAGCGGTTATGGTTACATTGATAATCGCTGGGTGTGGCGTGGTTGTCGATGTTCCTATAACTCCTTCAACCGGGTCTATCAGGATTTGTACCAATAGTCCCTCAATATATGGAACTCTTTTAGTTGATAATAGTTCATGGGGGAAAATTGATGGTGCGAATGTGGTCGGAACATCTTGTCTGGGGGGAACTGTCACTTTTGGAAGAACTTATTTCGTTGAAGTAGTGGATTATAGTTTTGGTACGGGGAGTTATTGCTGCCGTTACATTACACCACAATTTAGTGGACAGGTATTTTATCTACCTTAAATCAATATTTTTATTTGTAATTAAATAAAATTAAAACATTACAAAGGACACCAACCGAATGTCCAAAAAAAGAATAATCGCAGTAATAATAATTGCACTTCTTCTGATGATTTTAATAACTGGTTCTGGTTGTGATTTTTTAGGTTTTGGTGTAAGGGTTAGTACTGGAATCGGTAAATTATTCTTCGATTCTACTGATCCACTGGTCTATGGTGAAGTATATGTTGACAGCATTCATATTGGATACTTAAAACCATTTGATAGGATTAGTACGTTTGTTGCCCTTGATTTTGATCATGAAGTCTGGATTCGAAGTAGTTATGGAGCTGAATACCGGTGGAAATTTAGAGCACCTTTTACAGCTTCACAAATTATTCCTTTAACTCTTGATGCTATAATAAGACCTTAGTTTTTCCAAGGAGGCGCGAACTATGAGTAATCACGCCTCCTTATTCTATTCTCTCATTTATTCCTTCAAAATTAAGTCATATCCGCGATTGGGAGCTTTCATAGTTAAAAGTCGATAAGGAGCAGCTTTTTCATATTGTAAAAAAAGTATTTCTCCCGCTAAAGTATATTTTAATTGAACCGACTTTTCATCTTCATCTATCTTAACGATTTTTCCCGTCCAAATCATACCCGATGCCGGGATGAGAACCGGAAACTGTCGATTGGGAAATTCGCCAGAATTTTCTAAACCGGGGAGAAAAAATACCTGTTCCATATCGAAGATTGGAAAGGAAGTTTTTAGAGATACTTCTTTTCTACCATAAGGGGATATTAAAAACACATTCACTCTTTCCTGGTTATATTGAGCTTCAATTATGATTTCGCCTTCAGATATTTTCAACCACTTTTTGGAAAGTATAGGAGATAAATTCTTCCGATTAATAACCAGCTCTATGTCTTTTTGGGGATTTTCGTTTTGATTGGTGGAAAAAAATGAACGGAAAAGCACTTCTTGATTGGTGGTTTCAATTTCATAAATCATCTCACCCAAAATTATATCTCTCGAAGCAATTGAATATTTTAAGATTTCAATTGCTTCGAGAGTTGGCTGGAATAAATATATAAAAATTATGACCCAGATGAACCCGAAACTTTTTCCAAACTTTCTTTTTTGATCTCTAATTCTTTTTTCTCTTGATGACGATACGCTATCCATAAAAATACGCCTCCTAAAATAAAGAGAAGGGGTAGTATACTAATCACATAAACTGCCGAGAAAAAGGCAAAGGATGGTACATATTGAAAAAGCACTCGAACTAAAGCGTCAATTTCTAAAATGCAAAAAGCAAAAATAATCGATAGGAAACCAGCAAATTTTTGATTCTTTTGCAGTCTTATAAAACCAATTCCTAAAAAGCCACTGCTAACAATAATGATGAGAATTTGAAGGATTTCCTGAGCTATAAAGAAACCAGTTATAAAATTAGAAAATTGGCTATATCCAAAAAAGGAACTGAGTGGATGATACCATACTAAAATAACATTCCGGAAAAAACGCCCGCAACCTAAACTGACTCCAATGAATAAAAAATATCTGAAAAGTTCAACCCCACTTTTTTTAATTTTTTTTAATAAAAAAAGCACACTGGCAGATATTAAAACGAGCTCAATCAAAACTAAAATCGTATTAATTGATAAAACTGGGAGAAATCCTGCTAATCTATTAAGAAGGAACCGTTCAACCTGATGGTAGGGTATGATAATCATCAAGATGAAAGGGAAGAGAAAGATATTAATCCAGTTTTGGAAAGATATTGGCTTTTTTCGAAAAAAGATCAGGTAGAATAAGATATTAACGATAATTACAGTTATTAGGGGAATAGCGTAGATTATCAATGAATTTTATCCTCACTTTTTTCTATACCAACTTGATCACAATATTCTTCAATAGGGCAATTCTCACAATGAGGTCGTCGAGGAAGACAAATATTTTGTCCGAATAAAACCAGCAACGAATTGATGGGAATCCAGAATTCTTGAGGAAGTATGTCACGAAGGGCCATTTCAGTCTGTTCGGGTGTTTTCGTCTTTATGTATCCCCAACGATTCACAATCCGATGAACATGGGTATCGACACAAATACCAGGCTTACCAAACCCGACAGTTAGAACCAAATTGGCGGTTTTACGCCCAACACCAGGGAGTTCCAATAGTTCCTCCAATGTGGAGGGAACTTGGCTTTGATATTTATGAATAAGAATCTTTGAAATATCAATTAAATTCTTCGCTTTTCGACGGTAAAAACCAACGGGATAGATTAATCGAGCAATTTCATCTTCTGAATAAGCAATCAATTGTTGCGGACTCCGAATTCTTTTTAACAACCGCTCTGATACTTGACGGGTTATTTGGTCTTTGGTTCGTAAACTTAAGATACATCCTACTAAAATGAAAAATGGGTTTTTTTCCAAATTTTCCAAGGTTGAATCTTGCCATTGTTTTTTACTTTCCTGTAAAATAGCAAAAGCTTGAGCAATGTTTTGGTTATTCATATGAGATAATAATAAATAATAGGGAGTGGATTCGCAAGTGAAAATTTTAGCTCTGGTAATTTACATGATAGTTATGGTAGCAATTGGTTTTTTTAGTTTGAAAAGGACGAAAAACATCGGTGATTTCTTTTTGGCTAATCGATCTCTTGGTCCTTGGGTTTCAGCAATTGCTTATGGGGGTGCTTATTTTAGCGCAGTAATTTTTATCGGTTATGCCGGCCGGATTGGTTGGGGTTATGGTCTTTCCGATCTATGGATTGTTGCAGGAAATACCCTGGTTGGATCATTATTAGCCTGGTTGGTTTTAGCCAAAAAAACTCGCTCCGTAACCGAGGAACTCAACGCTCGGACTATGCCAGAATTTCTGGAAGCTCGCTACAGAAGCAAAACATTAAAATATCTTGCTGCGGTTATTATTTTCATCTTATTGGTTCCTTATTCTGCTTCTGTTTATATGGGATTGAGTTATTTGTTTGATGTGGTTATGGGCATTCCCTATGTTTACGCTCTATTACTCATGGCTATTCTCACCGGTGTTTATCTAGTTATGGGTGGGTACTTCGCGGTGAGCATTACCACCTTGGTCCAGGGTGGTATCATGTTTTTTGGTTCGATTTACATGGTTTTATATTTGTTATCCCGACCCGAAGTCGGTGGTATGAGTCAGGTAGTGGCTAAAATGAGTGCCATTAATCCAAAACTGGTTAGTGTTGTTGGCCCTCCGGGATTCATTGGTCTTTTTGGTTTAGTGGTTTTAACCAGCTTTGGTCCCTGGGGACTACCTCAAATGGTTCAGAAGTTTTATTCAATAAAAAACCAAAAAGTGATATTTACTGCTACTATTGTAACCACCGTTTTCGCTCTGGTTTGTAGCTTTAGTGCTTATTTTTCAGGAGCGTTAACTCATCTCTTCTTCAAAGAGCTCCCAACGCTGAATGGAGTAGCCAATCCCGATCTCCTTATGCCCAATTTGTTAATCCAATACATGCCCACTGCTTTTTCCATTATCTTTCTTCTGTTGGTCTTTTCTGCATCAATGTCAACCCTATCATCATTAGTTCTGGTGTCGTCTTCAGCAATCACCATTGACCTTTTACCCAAAAAATATGGAAAAGACAATGTGACGGTGATGAGGATTTTATGCATCTTATTTATATTTTTATCCTTAATCATTGCCATATCTGAAGTAACCTTTATAGTAAATTTAATGTCGATTTCTTGGGGAGCAACTGCGGGTAGTTTCGCTGCGCCTTATGTTTATGGTCTTTTCTGGAAAAAAGCCAATCGCCAGGGTGCTTTAGCCAGCATGATCACTGGTTTAGCATTTTCTTTAATCCTATCCTGGGCATTTGGATTTAAATCAAGCATTGTCCCATTTATTGGATCACTGGCTATTTTAATTCCTTTTGGAGTTCTTCCCATAGTATCAATATTAACTGGAGGAAATAAAAATGAAAGCCTGCCTATTTGAAGCCAAAGAAAAATATGTGATTTGCGACATTGAAAAACCTGTCCCTCAAAAAGACGAAGTCCTTATTCGGGTGAAAGCTGTTGGAATTTGTGGCACAGATATACATATTCTTAAAGGTGAATATTTCTCTGACTTTCCTTTAATAGCTGGACATGAGTTTTCGGGAGAAGTGGTTGAGGTCGGAGAAGAAGTCACTCAGTTCCAACCAGGTGATCGGGTTACTGCTGATCCTAATATATTTTGTGATAAATGTTATTTTTGTAAAATCAATAAAAATAACCATTGTTTAGACAGCCATGTGGTAGGAGTGACTCAAAATGGAGCCTTTGCTGAATATGTAGCCGTTTCCGAAAAGGGGATCTTTTCAATTCCTGATCACTTGAGTTATTCTGAAGCGGCGCTTGCCGAACCGCTGGCCTGTGTCGTTTATGGAATTCGAAGAAGTGGGATTAAACCTGGAGAAAAAGTTTTAATCTTTGGAGCTGGAGCAATTGGTTTACTTTTAATGTCACTACTTAAAATGAATGGTGCTTCCCAGGTAGTCATGGTTGACATTAGCCAAAAGAAACTTGATTTTGCTAAAAAGATGGGTGCATCGGAAGTGATTCTCAACAATGAAGATGGGGAAAAAAAGTTAAAAGCGATTGCTCCCTTTGGGTTTGAGTTGGTTGCCGATGCTACTGGATCACCCCGAGTTATGGAAAGAGAGCTACAATTTGTTGAGCCTGATGGAACCTTTTTAGTGTTTGGAGTCGCCCCTATTGGTGCTATGATGAAAGTCGAGCCTTATGATATCTTTCGTCGAGATATTCGTATCATCGGCTCTTACGCTGTGAAAAAAACTATGCAATATTCTATTAATCTCCTCGCCTCGGGAAAAATCCAGGTTAAAAATCTTATCTCTTCAACACATCCTTTAGAAGATTTTGAAAAAGGAATACTGGATTTTTATCACGACCCCGACCATATGAAAATTCAAATCATTCCATAATTTAGTAACTATGCGTTATCAATAAATTCAAATCCCCCTTTGCTAAAGGAGGAGATTGACCGACATATAAATATTTTCATTGTCATCAAATGAATCCACACTGTAACTAATCCAGGAATCTAATCTATTTATTAAAATAATAAGCAATCAAACAAGAGTAAATAAATATTGATTTTGAAAACTATAATGAATATATCTCTTATCATTGTTTCATAAGGAGGATTATAATGAAAAAAGGAGTTAATCAATGGGCATTTCCTAGTAATTTTTCAATTCCAGACATTATTCAATTAGCAGCCAAACACCGTTTCGATGGAGTAGAATTATGTCCTGATGAAGAAGGTAATTTTCCCTTAAACATCGAACAACAAAAGTTGATGGAGTGGAAATCATATTCAATAGATGAAAATATAGAAATCCGATGTATTGCTTCTGGTTTATATTGGAAATATAATTTGGCTTCTCCCAACACCGAGGTTAGAAAAAAAGCAATTGACATCGCCAAACGTTTGATTGAAATTGCTTCAATCTTGGAAGCCAAATCAATTTTATTAATCCCTGGTTATGTTAATGTCCCCTGGGATCCTTCTTCAGAAGTAGTTCCTTACGAAGAAGCCTATGAAAATTCTCGTCAGTCTATTTCAGAAATAGCAAAATTTGCCACTGATGCAAAAATAACTTTAGGGTTAGAAAACGTATGGAATAAATTATTTCTTTCCCCCATAGAATTTCGCAGTTTTATCGATAGTTTTAATAGTCAATGGGTAAGAGTTCATTTTGATACTGCCAATGTTCTCATATCAGGATATCCAGAGCAGTGGATTGAGATTCTTGGGAAACGAATTGTAACCATTCATATTAAAGACTTTAAACTTTTAGTCGGAAACATCAATGGATTTTGCCTTCCTCTTGAGGGTGATGTGAACTTTCCAGCAGTAATGGGAAGTCTTAAATCAATAGGATATGATGATTTCTTGATTGCAGAAATGATTCCACCTTATCATTATTCGGTTGACGCCTTGTTAGCAAACCTTTCATATAATCTTGATTGTATTATTAATATGAGGGTATAATAATACTGGTTACCATTTGTAATTTATATTTTTAAATAAAATATTTAATATAACTTTAATATAAATCAGATTGCAATTGAATGGTTATTAATATTTTATAAGGGGGGTGAAATGCCTTATCTAATAAATTTTATTTAAGGTTATTTCATGAAAAATTTTCTAAGGAGGAATGAATTATGAGAAAGTCATTGTGGGTCATATGTCTTGCAATGTTTTTGGTTTTTGGATTGGCTTTAATGGCTGGAGCAGCAACCAAAGTTAGAGTTATGTGGGCAGAATATGATGGATTAACACCGGAATATGCTTCTAATTTAGAAAAAGCTTTTGAAGAAAAACATCCGGATATTGATTTAGAAATAATTTCTACACCATGGAATGATATGCATGATCGTCTCATCACTTATATTGCTGGAGGGAATGCTCCGGATCTTTCGGTTATAGGAACTCGTTGGTTGTTAGAATTAATGGACATGGGAGTTGTGGAACCGATTGAACAACATCTCAGCCCAGAATTACTCGATAATATTGATCCAGCACTTTTTGAAGGAAAAATTAAGGGCGTGGTTTATGGTTTGCCAGTAGCGGCGGGAACTCGGGTCATGTATTGGCGTTCTGATCTTTTAGACAAAGCTCCGGAAACCTTTGAAGAAATGCGCACTATGTTAGAAAAAGTGGCTAAACCGGAAGAAAATTTCTATGGAATAGCCTTAACTGGTCAAAAATACGTTGAGCTCACTGAATTTGCTTATTTCTTGTTTGGTAATGATGGGTATTTCTTTGATATCAATGAAGACGGCAGCTATGGAAAATGTATTGTCAACAACGAAGCCGGTGTCAGCACTTTAACCTTTATGAACAATTTAGTTAAAGATAATTTAACCCAACCCGGAGTGACTGCTTACAAAAGAGATGAGGTTCAAAATCTTTTCATTTCCGGAAATGCAGCGATTATGATGACCGGAGGTTTTGGTGCAACACTTCTTACTCAACAAAATGTGCCTTTTAAATGGGATGTAGCTCCTCTCCCACACTTTGAAGGAAAACCTCAGAGTTCACTTATCGTTACTGATGCTATGGTTATGTTTAATGATTCAAAAGCCAAAGCCGAAGCATCCAAATTCTTAGACTTTTTCTATTCCGATGAGTGGAGGCTAGAATTCGATAAATTGGTTGGTTTCCCACCGGTTACCAAATCACTTGCCGACAATGAATTCTTCCAAACCCCAGTATATAAGTATATGGTTGATCAAATTGCTGGTGCCAAACCCTGGCCATTGATGGCTGAATGGCCAGAATGCAACGATCTGATTTGGGATAATATCGAGGCAACTTTCCTTGGACAGAAAACACCACAACAAGCTATGGATGATGCTGCAGCCGCCATTGATGCCTTAAGAGGGCTCTAAATCAATTTATAAAGAGAGGGAAGATAAAACTTCCCTCTCTTTATATACTTAAAAGTTTTGCTGATCACTTCTTAACGACCTCTAAAAGGAGAAGATTATGAGTCGGGCTGGAAAATTTTGGACCACAGAATCACGATTAGCCTATCTCCTCTTAATTCCTTCAGCAGTTTTTCTAATTGTTTTCATGTTTTATCCTATCTTTTACGTTTTTCTTATGTCTCTCTTCAAAGTCAATAAATTGGCAAATTTAACTGGATTCTATGGAATGGGTAACTTTATTACACTCTTTAAACTTCCGGAATTTTGGCAAATTATTATTCGATCTTGTATCTGGACAGCTCTGGCAGTAACTGCAAAAACTGTCATTGGATTGATTATCGCTCTGCTTCTAAACGTCGATTTTAGAGGAAGAAAATTAGCTCGGACTTTAATCATTATACCTTGGGCAAGCTCAGTTCCAATCAGTGCCATGCTCTGGCAATGGACATACAATAACGACTTTGGATTATTAAACTACACTTTACGATGGCTTGGTTTAAACCCCCCAGTTTGGTTAGCTTTTCCTTTTTCGGCTTTTATGGCTAACATTTGGGTTGATATTTGGTGTGGAATCCCTTTCATGGCATTGGTTTTTCTGGCTGGATTACAGGCAATCCCCCAAGAATTGTATGAAGCGGCTGAAGTTGATGGAGCAACATCGGTTTCGAAGTTCAGATTTGTTACGCTCCCTCTTTTAAGTGGAGTTCTGACCGTTGCAACCCTGCTTTCCATCCTTTGGACATTTAATGATTTTAACGTAATCTACATTCTCACCAAAGGTGGTCCCGCTAACTCGACTGATATACTCATTACCTATATTTATAAATATGCGTTTCAATACATAAAGTTCGGCCCTTCAGCAGCCATGGCAGTTATTACCTTTGCGATTCTCCTCACTGTGAGTATTATCTATGCCCGAAATTTCTTCCGAGAAGGAGCGCAATAAATAATGAATAGAAAAACCACCCACTATCTTGTTTATCCGGCTATAATATTTGTTCTTTTAGTTTTGCTCTTTCCTTTTTTTGTTATGGTTTCAACTATGCTCAAACCCCTTGAAGAAGTTTATTCTAACCCGCCTCACTGGATTCCAAAAAATTTGACCTTTACTAATTTTAGTGATATTTGGTCGAAATACCCACTGGTTGCTTATTTTAAAAACAGTTTTATTGTCGCCATTGGAACAACTGTATTCAATATGCTTTTATGCGTTCCAGCTGCTTATGCCATTGCTCGATTGAGATTTATAGGAAAAAACTTTATGATGTATCTTTTTTTAGTGGTTCAAATGTTCTCTCCTATTATTGTAGTTATCTCGCTTTTTAAAATTGTTGCACGACTTGGACTTTTGGATAATCTGCTTTCCTTAGTTCTCACCAACGGAGTATTTACCTTAGCTTTTGCAATTTGGTTATTAAGTGGATATTTTCGGGGTATCCCTAAAGCCATTGAAGAAGCAGCGCTTATCGATGGGTGTTCTCGCCTCCAAACCATAACTCGGATTCTTATTCCAATTGCCATGCCGGGATTAGTTACAACTATCATTTATACTTTTATATCGGCCTGGAATGAGTTTATGTTCGCTCTTACTTTTATAACTTCGATGGAAAAAAGACCGTTAACCCTTGGTCTATATAATTTCATTGGTCGCTGGACCGTTCAATGGCAATATCTTATGGCAGCAGCATTTTTAGCCTTAATTCCGGTCGTTATTTTATTTATGATTATTGAAAAAGAACTGGTCCAAGGGCTGGCGGGTGGAGCAGTAAAAGGTTGAAAGCGAGCTGAAAAATACGGTAGAAACTACAGATCGAACCTTCAATTTTCAATGGCATATTACCGATCGCTGTAATCTTCGTTGTCATCATTGTTATCAATCGGAATATTCTCAAGGAGCAAGTCTGGATTTTTTGCTTTCAGTAGCCGAAAAAATTATCAATGAATTAAAATCTCGAAATTATACAACCTGTATTAATATAACCGGCGGAGAGCCCTTGTTGGATAAGTCGGTTCTTGTTTCACTGCTCCACTTTCTAAATCAAAGTCCGGTTGTTCAAGAACTCATGATAATTACGAATGGGTTGCTATTAAACGAAGATTACCTTAGTGAACTTGAAAAATTTTCAAAATTAAGCACTATTAAACTCTCACTGGAAGGTGCTACTTCCCAAAGCAATGATCTTTTCCGGGGGAAAGGCACTTATGATTCCATCCTGCAGAAAATAAAACTTATTCAATTTCACTGTCGTTTTAAGGCTGTTGTTATGTTTACACTCCAAAAGATGAATCTTCCCGAATTAGAATTAATGCTATCCTTAGGCGAAGAGCTCAACCTTGACGGATTAATATTGGAAAGATTCATTCCTGAAGGGCAGGGAAGAGGTTTAAAAAATTTAGTTTTAGACAAATATGACTGGGAAA
>NZ_DAOLQM010000048.1:0-10691 GCF_035418125.1 Atribacter sp.
AAAAGGACTAAAGGATGAGATCCCCACGGCTTCAGAGAAGGAGGGGGAGAGAGGGGGAGTATTAGCGGAAAACGCTGAGGGGGCGAGGGGGAATATTAGCGTAATGCGCTGAGGGGGCGAAAAAAATCTAGAGCATAGTGAAAAAAAATCCGGTCAGGCTTTTTGTACGATGCAGTTTCTCCCTTCTGCTTTGGCTTCATACAGAGCTTCATCCACTTTCCTCAATAATTCGTCAATGTTGGATATCTCCTCGCTGTACGCTGCCACACCAATACTTACAGTGAACGTTATCTTCTTGCCCTGGTAAAGGACGGTACTTTTTTCCACATTTTGTCTCAGTCTTTCGGCTAAAAGAGCTCCGTTTTTAAGGTCTGTATTGGGAAGGATAATCCCAAATTCTTCGCCACCCATGCGTCCCGGCATATCTGAATCACGCAAGCTGCCTTTTAATGCAGACGCAAAATGCCTTAAAGCCGCATCTCCTGCGGAATGACCCAGTGTATCGTTGATATGCTTGAAGTTATCCAGATCCAGGAACATAACGGAAAAGGGGTGTTTGTAACGATGTGCACGTTCCATTTCCTGCTCGAGGGATTGTATAAAAACCCTGCGATTTGGAAGGTCTGTCAGCTCGTCGGTTGTGGCCAACTCATGCAACCTTTGGTTGATGGTTTCCAGTTCAGCGGTGCGTTCTTCAATGATGATCCGTTGTTCAAATTCATGCTGCTTCATTTGAAAGGTTAATCTCATGAAAACTAAAACCAAGATGACTGCGATGGTAGAATTCACTATGTTCTTCACCATGAGGTAGGTATCGGTGGTTCCAAAAATGGAGGTTAGAACAAAAATCGAATGAGTTGTAGCGAAAAATATGAATGAGTGCTTTGGGCTTAATAGGATAAACAATCCCACGGCAAAGACTGGCAATAGGTAGATTATAAGATCTTTGATATAATAAAAAAGAGCAGTAAAACCAAACGCTGTCACCATCAGAAAGCAGTAAGAGAGGACAAAAGCCATCTGCCAGTAGATCGAATCATTGAACCCCCTCTTCTTTGCCAGCGCTGTCATTCCCCAGTACAACAGTGAACATCCTATTGCTGATAAATGGATGGAAAAGAGCACGGGATACTTATCAAAGGCTATGTCAAAGAATAAAAGAGCGGCAAAAATCGCGATAAGAAATTTTATTATCATCCCAACACGAAAGTAATTTATTGCCCATACTTCCTTGACGAAACGATCGTGATCACGGTGTTTTGGGCTCTTCTTTTCAGGATTGGTATCCAGTGGGTCATTATTTTTTGTGTGCACAGTAATAGGTTGTTCCTCCGGTCTCTCTATCGAATTGATGAAACAAAAGGTCCGATAAAGGTTAACTTCGAGTCTTCTTCCAGGACGGTTTTCTCAAGACGAGTTTCCCATTCCGAGACAAGAAAAAAAGACTCAATTCTACTGTATTATACCACTCGATTTTTCCTTCATAAACCTTAGGGCCATTCTAACGGTAGGTAGCGGGAGATTATTTGTGGAAACGAGAATAACAAATCCTTAGGACCAGGTCTTGATTCTTGAATTTTCGAGTTGAAGAAATGATTCATACTCGATTAGAGTTATCCTATTCTTTTACGGCTCCTAAGGTAAGACCGCTGATAATAAACTTTTGAATTAATATGCCTAAAATCACTATTGGAGTTGCTTGCAGAATGCCAATAGCAAGTATTTGGCCCCAATAAACATGTTTGTCGGTCCAGAAAGTCATAACTGATACTGGCAGGGTATAGCTATCCAAACCGGCTAAAGTTAATGCATAGAGAAATTCATTCCAGGATGTGATAACACAGAAGAGCACAGCTGATGCTATACCATTAACCGACAAGGGGATAACGATTTTCCAAAATAGTTTTCCAATCGAACACCCATCAATTAATGCAGCTTCTTCAATCTCTCTTGGTAAGCCTTCAAAAAAAGTTGTCATCATCCAGATAATAAATGGAATATTAAAAGTACTATAAACTAAAATAAGCGAAGTTCTGGTTTGGAGAAGACCGAGTTGTTTCATGAAAAGATAATAGGGAACAACAGCTGCAATTGGGGGAAGCATAAGTTGGCTCAGCAACCAAAAAGAAATATCTTTTTTTCGCCGTATTTTGAACCTAGCCAGAGCAAAAGCGGCGGGGATACCGAGAGCCATGGAAAAAAGAACGCTTATGGTAGTAACAGAGAAGCTGTTACGAAAATACATCCCAATTGGTCGAGTCTTAAACAAATTTATATATTGACTCAGTGTAAACTTGGAAAATACCTTGGGTGGATAACTCCAGGCATCCTGGTCAAACCGAAATGAGGTAGCAACCATCCAAATTACCGGAAACAAGTAAATCAATAGAATAACAATCGCTGATATTGTTATTAAAAAAGTTTTTGATCGGTCGCCTTTCATTTTAATTTACCTCCTGGTTTTAAAGAGGGAAATAACCAGGTAAAGGAGGCCATGGCAAGGATGGTAATGACAGCCAGAATAAGAAATGCAAGAGCGGATGCTTCACCGATCATCATGTATTGGAAGCCTTTTAAATAGAGTTTGTGCATCAAAACATCTGTAGCAGTGCCTGGTCCACCTTTGGTGATAATTCGAAAGCTTTCAAACACTCGGAAACTAAAGATAAAACGCATAATAAAAGCTAAAGCAATAAAAGGCCTCATCAGAGGAAGCTTAACATTCCAGAATATTTGTGCTGTTGTAGCTCCGTCGACACGAGCGGCTTCGAGTATGCTGATAGGCAGAGTTTGCAATCCCGCGAGAGTAATAAGTGCTATAAAAGGTGACCATTGCCATATTTCGACCAAACTGATTGAGTATAAAGCAATTCCAGGCTTTTGAACCCAACCGATATCATTAATGCCAAATATGCTTGCTAAATAAGTTAAAACTCCATAACTGGGATGATACATCATTCTCCAAACCGTGGCTACGACTGCCGGAGCTATCATCATAGGAATGATAAAAAGAGAACGAAAAAATTTTGGCCAAAGCAGATATTTGTTATTTAAAAAAAATCCGAGACCCAAACCAATTAACATTTGCATTGCGATAGAAATAATGAAAAACCGAACGGTAATGAAAAAAGAGAAACGCATTTCATTGCTGGTAAGAATATCAATATAATTTTTTAATCCAACGAAAACCGGTGGTTTTGGAGATGCTAAATACCAGTAGTGAAAGCTCGTATAAAGAGAATATAGAAAAGGGTAAATGACTATAACAAAGAGAACGACTAGTGCCGGTAAAAGAAGAAAATAGGGAGTTAAATTGGATTTCATTTTAATCATATGAAATATTTCACCCCTTTCTGCTCCTTACAAATAAGGCATCAGGCGGGGAATAGACTTCCCCGCCTTCCTTTTTATTTCTATTTATATCCGTGTTTCTTGAGGAGATCTTCAATGTCTTTTTGTGCTTTAGCTAATGCATCTTTTGCAGAGAGCTGGCCGGTTAAAGCTTCATTGATAGCGGTTCCTAATAAAACATGGTATTCAGCTTCTGGTATAAGAATTTGACCGCCTTGATAGGTTTCGGCATATTTTCGAATATTTTTAAATTCTTCATAAACAACGTCTACCCAAGGAACGATTGCTTTTACTTCTGGATCCTGGGCGACATCTATCCGGATGGGGGTTGAGATAGATACTTCGAGTGATTTTTTAGTTACTTCAGGCCCACATGCCCATCGCAAAAAGGTATATGCTGAATCAAGATCTTTTGAGTTCTTGTTAATGGATAGAGCCCATCCTCCTAAAAGAGGGTATTTCCCTGGGATAGATGCATAAGCAGTATTTTCTGCATAGGGATTCTTGACTGGATCAGCAACATCTCCGGCAAAGGCATCCCAGTTTTCCATCATTGCTATCTCACCATTGGTAAAATGAGCAACTTGTTCTGGGAAATAGTTGGTTCCAAAGCCTGGGGCTGAGTATTGAGCAGATTCTACAAATGCTTCAAGTGCTTTTAATGCTTCAGGTGTGTTCAGAGTCACATTCCAATCTTTATCAAAAACACTTCCTCCATATCCCCACAACAAAGGCAACCATTGGCTTATGGCTCCATCTCCTCTTTCTCCAGCAATGGATATACCATATTTGACAGGAGATTCTGGGTTAAAGGATTGAGTAAAGAATTTCGCAATTTCATTGAATTCATCCCAGGTTTCGGGAGCTTTCTTTCCGTATTGTTCAAAAAGATCGCTTCGATAAAAGAGGATAGTAGTAGTTAACATGATTGGGTAACCATAATATTTTCCTTCATATAAACCATAAGCATCAAGAACTGCTTTGTCAAAACCGGCTAAGTATTCGGGATCTTCTTTTGCCATAAATTCATCGAGTACTAACAAGTTACCGGTTTGGACATATTCGGCAATCCAAGGATTATCAACCATCAGAAGGTCATAGTTATTGGTACCGGAAACAAGATCTAAAATGCCTTTAGTGTGGGTATCCTCGTAACCGACAATTTCAACATTAACCTTGATACCAGTTTCTTTTTCAAAATCATCTTGTAGGGTTTCCATAACATCAGCAAGGGGTGATCCAGTAAGAAGAACACTGATCTCTTTTTCTTGTGATACTGCAACAAATGAAAGGGTAAGCATTACCAATGATATTAAACAAACAAGTAAATACTTTCTCATTTTTTTCCTCCTTTTATTCAAGGGCAAAACTTAAATTGACTTAGTTTTGCCCTTTATTATCCTTAATTGGTCAAATGAGTTAATAAATTTTACCAGTTTCACAGTAAAGCGGAAGGTCGACGGTTAAGCATTTGGTATTACCTTCATGATCGATAATAAATGGATTTTCAATCCGAAGACCCACATGGTTTTTATCAAGGCTTTTGAATGAACGGCCAAATATTCCTAAATCAAGCATAAAAGCTATTCCTTTGGGGAAATTCCAGGTTGAATGCTGGGTAGCGGCTCCTTTTCCTTCCATGGCTTCGGTCCAACCGATACCATGAACTAAACTGTATAGGGGGGATAACCCCTGGGGATCAAGAATTGAGCGAACGATACGATCAACTTCGCTCGCAGGTTTGCTATAACTAATGGCTTCAATGCCTTTTTCGTATGCTTTTATCGCAATATCAATAAACTCTAACTGGTCCGGATGGGCTTTCCCGGCGATAACTGTTCTTCCCATGCAGGAGGCAAGACCGTCATACCGAGCACTAACCGTAAGGTCAATCATGTCCCCTTCTTCAATAATTTTGTTAGAAGCTCTTCCGATAACATTTGGTGCTCGCCAACCTGAACAAACAATGGTACTAATGCCTACTCGGTCAGCTCCCATTGCTTTCATTACATAATCAGCACAGGCAGCTACTTCCAATTCTCTCAATCCAGGACGGATAGCGGCGATCATTGCTTTCATAGCATAGGTGGAAATTCGAGCAGCAATACTCATCATTTCAAGTTCTTGAGGACTTTTCTGGTATCTGCAATCTAAAAGGATTTCGCTAGCATCAATTATTTCAGTATTAGGAATTTCTTTAAGAAGTTGAAAAATTTCTAATGGAAGGATACTTGGTAGTGTGAGAATGCCAATTTTTTTGGGTTCAATTCCCGCTGCTTCAAAGAGGATTTTATTTAACGGCATAAATTCATATCCAGGGTAATCTTCTTCTGGTATTTTGAACTCCAATACATTGATGAAAGTGCCAGCCATCATAGTTTCTTTCGCATAAGCTTCACCTTCGGGCCCACCCAAAACAAATATTCCATTTTTCCCAATAACCGCTGCCGTTGGTTCGATTTGGGGGTCATAACCAGTTAACCAGCCAGTATCGCCTGGTCGTAGTTCATTACCAAAAGCTATTCCAACATCAAAACCGCGATTATTCAGTATTTCTTGGAGAGTTTTTATCCGAGATTCGTATTCTGACTTGGGTATTTTTCTTTCAAGATCAATTGGTTCAAGGTTTTTAACGAAAGAACAAACATCAAAAGCCATATCCTAGGCCTCCTTATTTAGTATTTTTTAAAAAAGAATTTTTTTTAAGATAGTACTTATTTTTTTACGTAACAGTTGAATTAAGAAAATAACCACATGATTTACGAATGATCAAGCGAGGTGAAATAGCAATCTGACGATTTCCATTATAGTTGCCTTCAATAAGTCCTAAAAGCATTTGCAGCGCAGTACGACCGAGTTCAGCAACTTCGATTTTAACAGTTGTTAGAGGTGGGTCAAAGTATTCCATGAACGGCATACCATCCATTCCTACAACGGCTATATCCCCGGGAACTGAAAGCCCAAAGTCTTTTATTGCTTTAATAGCACCGATTGCCATTTCATCATTAACAATAAAAACTCCTCGGGGTGGTCGATTTATTTTGAGCAACTTCATCATTGCATCATAACCAGATCCAAGGTCTCCATTTCCTTTTGCTAAAAAATTTGGATCGGTTCGTATTTCAGATTCTAAAAGAGCTTGAAAATACCCCATTTCACATTCACGATTAAAAGCTTGTTCAGAAATACCGATAAAACCAATTGATTTATACCCAAGAGATAAAAGATGCTTTGTGCCAAGATAGGCTCCCAAACGGTCATTATTATTGACAGCATAAGATTGAAGGTTGTCGAAATGATTGTCGATAAGAACAACTGGGATATTATTTATAGTGAGCTTAGCTAATACGTCTTCGCTCACTACGTTTACAATTAATACTCCATCTGCATCTCGATTTTCAATGATTCTTTGCAGCGCACCGGTTTGATGTTTTTTTGATTCTTTGGCAAAGGTCAGATTATAATTGGCTGCATCAGCCACTTCAAATATTCCATTAACCACAATAGAATTAAAAATTTGTAGAGAATTGTAATCTCTGGTTTCAATACTTAAGATAACACCAATGTTTTGGGTTCTCCCAGAAACTAATCCTCGAGCGGTAAGATTCGGCTGGTAACCCATTGATTGAGCTATATGAAGAATTTTTTCGCGGGTTTTTTTTGAAACCGAAGAACAATCACGAAGTGCACGTGAAACAGTACTTGGGGAAAGATCTAATACTTTGGCAATATCCTTTATTGTAGCTCTCATTTTTATACCCCACAAAGAAGGATTAATTAAATATAACAAACGTTTGCTATTCTGTCAAATGTACTTTATTTTTAATTTTTAAAATAATTTTAATATTTTAAACAACTTTAATACAATCATAATAACAAACGTTTGCAAAATTCATAGGGGTCAGGCCTTGATTCTTGAATTGGGTTACAAGAAATCAAAAACCAGCCAATATCTTGATAGTAAGATTTTACCTTGAATATCGACTGGTTTTTGATTAAAGCTTCCCAGAATTAAACTTAATCAATTTTAAAAAAAGCTAGTTCTGTTTTATACTTGGTTTTATTTATTCTAAGCCCATAAACTCAAAGGGTTTGGTTTCCACAAATAAATCAGCGGCATCTCCAGCATAAAATTGTTTCGGAGAGATAACCAGTTTTCGGGCAGGTGCCGAAGGAGAGAAATCGATATTATTGAACTGAACCCAGAAGATATTTGGGGTCAAAGTGGATTCGAAAAAATATATTTTGTTTTTATGATCGGCAACTGTTCTCCAAAGAGTAGAAGAAATATTCGGTTTCTCGGGAGTGCTGATACCAAAAGGTACCGACACATTCCGAATCACGCTAAACACTGAGGCCACTGCTACCTGAATATCGGCGGTTTTGGGAATGGCATTGATATAGAACCAAGCCCGGGCAAATCGATCGGCAGCTCGACTGGTACCAGGGAGCACAACCATCCCGCCAATTTCCTTCCAATACTCATTCAGAGCGAGCTGCTGCTGATATGTCGGAGAATTGGTCATGACCAGACAAGAAGAATCATGGTGAATAACCAATTTACCGTCAACATATTCAAAGATAGCACTATCACCTAAAGAATCGGAAACTGCCAAGTGAACAGTCGCTAATTTATCAAGACCTGGCATGTCGGCGGTAACTAGAATAAATTCTTCTCTGGACAAAGCTTCCACGGTTTCCTCAACAGTGGAGAAAGAATCCAGGACATATTGAGCCCATAATGCTAAACTTAAACCCGGTTTTTGACCATCCCACTTAGGATATACTGATTCGGCTAACCACAGCACGTTGGCTACTAAGCCTTCCTCATTCATACCATCGGTAGTGGAGATATCGTATCCAGTTGCAATAACACTCCCATACTTAGAAGTCCATTTAAAAGAATTGGGTCCCACTCTTCCTTCTCGTTCCATTTCTCTTGGGAAGATCCAGAGATTGGTTCCAATGTCTTCCGTCCAATCCATAGTCCGGCCGGTGATTACCGTTCCTTCCAGTCCATGGTAGAGCACTCTGCTGCAGGCATTGGCTGAGGGATTGGCTAATAATAAAATCATTAAAAAGAATATTACTAACAATAACAACCGATTTTTACTTTTCATGATAGCCTCCTAATAAATTTGTGATTAGTGAGGAATGAAAGGTGGATGTTACAATTATACCCCAATTCTCATTTTCTTCCTTTTGATTCCTAACTTTTTAAAAGATAGGATTTTCACGTCGCACAATAAGCTCCTTAGAATAACAAATTAGGCAATGAGATTGCCATGTCGTCCAACCAAAGAACAGTTAAGCTACTTGTAGTGAAGTTTTTAATAAAAAGTATTTTTAATCATCATCTGGCGCCACAACATGGTATGAGGATCTATCCAGAATCAACGAAATTTCATTAATGTTCTTAAATTAAATCATTTATAAGTTTGATAAAGAAAAATCAGCTTTTCTATATTAATTTTTAATCAAGAAAGACCGATATATTATGAAATAACGAGATGCAAACAGGAGGATCCCAAGTTGAAGAGATTTATGGTGGTAATGATTGTTATTTGTACGCTGTATTTATTAACAGTCAACTTACTGGCAGATGAACAGCAGGATAACTTTCAGGCACCGGAGTCAGAAGATTTTAGTAGTCTGATTTGGAGCGAAGCATTTGATAAACTCCAGGCTAAGTTTTCTCGTGAATATGGGTTTACGGACTGGAAGAAGATTGATTGGCCAGCTCTTTATAACCAATTCAAACCCCGAATGAACCAATCCCAGGAATCGAATGATTTCACAGCTTATTACCTCACCTTAAGAGAATATGTCCATTCTATCCCTGATGGGCATGTTCATATGAATTCTTTATCGGAAATTGATAACCGTTATATTGGAGGTGGTTTCGGATTTTCGATTGTGAAATTAACCGATGGAAAGATAGTGGTTATTTGGATTGATGAAAGCAGTGAGGCTTATACTCAAAGGATGAGGACAGGAGCAGAATTGGTAGAATGGAATGGTTGTCCGGTTCAAGCAGTTTTGAATGAAGTGTCAACCATTTTTTACAACAACTCGGCTACCGACGAGGATAGTATGAACCAAAGGGTGAGATATCTCACCCGGGCCCCAATTGGTACCAAACTATCTCTTTCGTTCAAAAATTTGAATGATGAAAAAATAATCAAGGCAACACTGGTTGCTTATGATGATCATGGTGAATCTTTAAAAAAGACCTATCCTGCAACGATGGTTTCCGATGGATTAAGAGAATTGATCTTAGGGGTAGAGAATCCCCAGAATCCACCAGAATCGATGGTTGAGAAGAAAATACTGGATGGAAATATTGGCTACTTAAAGATCTGGGGTTTGCTCGATGCTGATTTAACGGATTCAGGTGAAATTGTTTCAACATTGGGCTTATTTAAAGTAGCTATTGAGGAATTTAATCAAAAGAAGGTTAAAGGTTTAATAATCGATATCCGTAATAATGTAGGTGGTTTAGATTCGATGGTAGCGGATATGTTAGCTTCATTTTATACCGAAAAAACCTTTTATGAATACCAAAGTTGCTACAATGTTCTTTCCGGCTCCTGGGAAATACGTCCTGATGAAACACGAGAAGTTAATCCTGCTGATCCGGGTTTATACATCGAACCAGACGAACCCTTCTTCGGTGGTCCCATAGTGGCAATTATTAATTCAAAATGTATCAGCTCAGGGGAAGGCTTGGCGATGGGAATTAAGAATTTACCCAATGGTGAAGCACTGGGCTTTTACGGAACCAATGGATCGTTTGGTTTGGTGGGGAGTGGGGCACAAATGCCCGGAGGAATTGAAATTCGTTGGCCTTATGGACAATCTCTCGATAAAAACCGGCTAGTGCAGATAGACAGCCGTGATGGAATTGGTGGAGTTGTTCCTTCGGTTCGCATCCCGATGACTCTGGAGAATGCCTTACGCATAGCTCAAGGCGAAGATGTGGAATTAGAGCAGGCTATTGAATTTATTAAGAATTTATGATTATCAACAACCCAATCCGTTATTTTGAAGAGTTTAGTAACTTTTATTGGGTGACGTGGTAATCTCATCCACCCAGTCTGTTATTCCGAGGAGGGGAATTGTTGAATTCATTCCCCCATTGAAGGGGTGACTAAGGAGGGGTGTGCATTTCTCATTTTTGTTTGATCACTTTTCACTGTTTCCGGTATTTAAATGACAGAAAACAATAAAGTTGGGAAAAAAATCAGCTTAGAAATTTAGGAGGTAATGATTGATATCCCATAACGCTTGCAGCTTGGCTAAATGATTGAATTCCCTCGAGTATCAGTTGCTTGGATGTA
>NZ_DAOLQM010000049.1:0-10513 GCF_035418125.1 Atribacter sp.
TGGATGTATTTGATGAGATGTACTGGAAAGCCAGTGTCGGTGCCGATTATACTGCTGAAGATAATACTTATTACAACCTGATTTATTTATTGGGAACTCCTTATGAAGAAGGAAAAGATGTATCCTCTTATCTTTTCTTGCGTTTAGAGAAACCCAGTCCTGATAACAAATGGAAACCATTTTTAAATTCCATACTCAGTCTTGAAGATGGAAGTATGATCAATATTATTGGAACCGATTATAAACCGAAAGACAATTGGACGGTCACTTTTTCCTATTCAGTATCAAGTGGTCCGGCCACTTCAATGCTCTCTATGGCAGGTGATACATTGTCTTTGAATGTTAAACATGTGTTTTAGGAAATTTAAATTTATGTTTCTACAATTTTTAAAATTATTTTATACGGGCATGATTTATCAAGCCCGTAGATTTTCAGAATAGAAAAATGTTTTTAAAGAAAAAGATAAAGATTGATATTGAGAGATTCTCACGTCGCAAAGAACGCTCCTTAGAATGACGATTAACAATTCCCCTCCGTGGAGGGGAATTGTTGAATTTATTCTTTATCTTTTTGTTTCATCACTTTTCATTTAATCCAGTATTTTGAGGACAGCACGATTTGTTCTATCCATTCGAATGATTTCCAAAAAAAATAAATAAATTTTAGGTGATATATTTGATTGATAAAAAACAAAAAATTTTAGAAGCAGCAAAAAAGATTTTTGCTGAAAAGAGTTATTTTGAAGCAACTTTAGAGGAAATATCAAATAGTTCAGGAGTTAAAAAGTCGACTATCTACTATTATTTTAGCAGTAAGTTGGATTTAATGGTGGGTCTTATCGAGCAGGTAATTCTTCAGGCAATGGAAAAGGTGAAAGATGTTCCTCACACAAAAAACCAAAAAGAAAGAGTAGCTGCTATTATCGAAAATTTGTTTAATTTTATTATGGAAGAGCGCGAATTAATGACGGTATTTCAACGGGCAGGATATGATTTTCTTCACCACCACAATACCCTGGAACGATTCAAGAAGGTAATGGATAAGTTTCAAATATTTCGTGATAATTTTGGAAATAAAATTGGTGATATTGTTACAGTTAATGGATACATTATTCCTGGAAAGGATTTCATGAGAGTTTTAACATCAAGTATTTGGGGATATTGTATGGATGAGAGTAAAGAAGGTAAAATTATTACCGAAGATAAAAAAGAAATGTTTCAAGAGATATTTACAGCTTTTCTTCGAGAATGAAAGAAGGTTTACCAAAAAGACTTACCATCCTGCTATATTATATTGCTTGAACAAGGAAGTGCTCATCCTTAAGCAGAATCAATCTCTGTCCAGAGAAATAAGTTATTTTATACTATTTAATATTCAGATTCCTATTCATATCACTCGCTAATAAGTGGGATTGAGGTGTAAAATGAAAATTGTCGATTTGAGACGAGACACAATAACCCTCCCAACGACTGCTATGGTCGATACAGCTTTTAAAGCCACCTTGGGTGATTCGGTATATGGTGAAGACCCCAACCAAGTCCAGTTAGAAAAACTTGCGGCTGAAATCCTTGGAAAAGAAGCCTCAATATTTGTCCCAAGTGGAACAATGGGAAACTTAGTTGCACTTCTTTCCCATACCAACCGAGGTGATGAATTGATTTGCGAAGAGAATGCTCATATTCGACTATCAGAAACCGGTGGTGGAGCAATGGTAGGGGGATTGATGTTTAGGGGTATTGAAGATCATTCTGGTGTTCCCGATGTTTCAGCCATCGAATCAGCAATTCGAGCTGATGATATTCATTACCCACCTACCAGCCTTATTTGTACTGAAATTACCCATTACCGATACGGAGGAATTATTCCACCATTAGAAAAAATTGCAGCCATATATACTTTTGCCCAAAAGAAGGGGATACCTGTTCATTGCGACGGAGCTCGAATTTTCAATGCAGCAGTTGCTTTAAACAAAGAAGTAAGTGAATTAACCTATTATTCCGATTCGGTTATGGTTTCCTTGTCCAAAGGTCTTGGTGCTCCGGTCGGATCGATTCTTGTTGGTCAACATGATTTTATTGAAAAAGCTAAAAAATATCGAAAAATGCTAGGTGGAGGTATGCGTCAAACTGGTTGGCTGGCCGCCTGTGGTATTGTGGCGCTTCAAAAAGAAAATATTCAACTTCTCTATGAAGACCATCAAAATGCAATTCGGTTAGCACAAGGGATTGCTCGTCTACCAGGAGTAAAAATCGATTTCAATCAAGTACAGACCAATTTCATTTTAGTCGATATCACTCAAACTAGTATTTCTGGCAAACTTTTTCTTGAGAAATTAAAAGAAAAAGGAATCTTGGTGACTTTAGCAAAACCAACCTTAATTCGCATGGTAACCTCCCGAGTGGTTAACGAACAAGATATTGAATATACAGTTGAAACTATCAGCAATTTATTGTAAAAATCATGATGGTGGTAAGTAAGTCCTATTGAGTTAAAACATCATTTTCCACTTCACCATTTCTACAAGTGAGAAGGACTTTTTAGTTGTCATTACAAAAAGAGCAATTACCAGACCTTTTCTAAAGTTTAATCTTTATTATTTTTCAAAAGGACCAAAGGGAAATATAATATCAGGATACGAATTCTTGTTCTGTTCAAAACCGTTTAAATATATAATAATCAATTTCTAAAAACAAAAATTAATAAGCTTTTCTAATTACTTTCCCAATTTAATTCTTTATGATATATTGCCAAAAGAAATTTAAATCATCATAAAAACCATTAATTTCGAGGTGGAAAGTTAAAATGCCTGAAATAATATCTATGGGAGAAGCATTAGTAGAGATTATGAGGGAAAAAATTGGAGCTGGTTTAGACAAACCTGAAGTTTTTATCGGTCCTTATCCCAGTGGAGCTCCAGCAATATTTGCTGATTGTGCTGCACGTTTAGGAGGGAAAGTAGGTTTTATCGGTACTGTCGGTAATGATGATTTTGGAAAAGTAATTCAAGATCGTCTCCGTTTTGATGGAGTTGACTTGACTTATTTTCAAAGCAAACCCGATACTACAACTGGAGTAGCCTTTGTTGCCTACTTTTCTGATGGATCAAGAAAATTTTTATATCATATCCGTAACGCGGCGAGTGGTGTTATTGAAAAAAGCCGGATTGTCAGTTCGTATTTTAAAGGTGCTCGCTTTCTTCACATTAATGGTTCAGCGGTTTCAATTAACCAGGCTTGGAAAGAAACCATTTACTCTGCTATTGAAACCGCCAAAAAGAATGGTGTGAAAATCAGTTTTGATCCCAATATCCGACCGGAAATATTAGGGGTTGATAAGGTAAGAGCCCTTTGCCAACCAATCATTGAAAGCGCCTCGATTATTTTCCCCTCAGGTGAAGAAGCAACTATGCTCACCGGCAATAAAGACCCCGAAGCGGCGGCTTTAGCACTTTTAGAAAAAGGAGCTGAGATTGTTGTTCTCAAAAAAGGGTCAAAAGGAAGTACGGTTTATTCACAAGGAACTAAATACGATGTTCCCGCCTTTGAAGTAGAAGAAATTGACCCGACAGGGGCAGGGGATTGCTTTGACGCAGGATTTCTGGTTAGTCTTATTCATAAGCGTTCATTAAAAGAAAGTGCACGTTTTGCAAACGCTGTTGGAGCATTGGCAGTAACCAGAAAAGGTCCAATGGAAGGTGCTCCATTTCCGGAAGAAGTGGATAAAATAATGACTCTGAGTAAGAAATAAGAGAAGAGCTTTTTGGTTATATAAATTGCTTTAGATTTGGTGGTGAGGTTTTCAGTTTTATATTTATTTCATTAAAAAATAAATTAATAAAAGGAATATGATCTGAATGCAGGAATATTTTGAAACTATCAAAGAAATTCTAAGTGATATAAAAGTATTGATCAAAAAAACCGAAGACCTTAAAGCAGAAATCATTGAACAACTGATTATTGATTGCCCACAAAAAATCTGCTTAACCGTTGAAGAATACGCTGTTCAAGAAGAAATTAAGCATTATCTTTCTCAATTAAATGAGATTTCGATCGAAGACATGAATACTATTTATCGCAACTACTCGTTCTTACAAACTATGGAAATAGTTTTAGGAGACAAGTTAGGAATACTCTCCGACGAAACCTTTGATTGGATTATTGAGATTGATGCGGCGTTAGGTACTTTTACTTCGCTCCCTGCCAGTAATTCGTTATTACATAATTCTACCGGGGAAGAATTTGTGTTTTCAGATGATAATGATATTTCAAGTTAAATTAAAAAACCTTCTCCATCTATAAGAGGGAAGTTGTGAGTCAACCAAAAGAAAACTTTTTTTATTTTCCCCAACCTAATTTACAACCCCTTGCTTTTCGGATGCGTCCACAAAAATTGGAAGATGTGGTCGGACAACCACATCTTACCGAAGAGAAGGGCATTTTAAATCGAATCATCAAAACCGGTACGCTCCCATCAATGATTTTTTGGGGGCCACCAGGGTCGGGAAAAACATCGACAGCTCTTCTGATTACTAAACAATGTGGTTATCAGATGCTATCAATTAGTGCGGTTGCTTCTGGGGTAAAAGACATCAAAGAATCAGTTCGTATCGCAGAAAAAAACTTGGCTGATTCAAAAAAAACGGTTTTTTTTATCGATGAAATTCATCGCTTCCACAAAGGCCAGCAAAGTGTTTTATTGCCTTATGTCGAATCTGGAGTTGTTGTCCTCATTGGTTCAACCACTGAAAATCCTTCTTTCGAGGTAATTGGACCACTATTGTCTCGAACTCAAGTTATTGTTTTTAAAAAAATATCAAATTTAGAATTAGTTAAATTATTGAAAACAGCCATTGAAAGTGAGAAAGGTTTAAATATCCCGCATTTAAAAGTAGAAGATGGTGTTCTGGAAAGTATTGCAGAATTAGCTGATGGGGATGCCCGACAAGCACTCAACCTGATCGAGATTGTCGTCAGCATATCACAAAAACAAAATTTACCAATAACGATTTCAATGGTAGGCGATATTCTTCAAAAACAATCATTTCTTTACGATAAAAGTGGCGAAGAACATTACAATATGCTATCAGCGTTTCACAAAAGTCTGCGAGGAAGTGATCCGGATGGAGCAGTTTATTGGATGTGTCGGATGATGGAAGCTGGAGAGCACCCTCATTCCATTTTTAGGCGATTAATTGCCTGTGCATCAGAAGATATAGGAAATGCCGACCCTCGAGCCCTGCAAGTTGCCGTAGCCGCTCAACAAGCTTACGATTTTCTTGGAGAACCGGAAGGAAGGTTGTCGATGGCGCAAGCGACTCTCTATATAGCCAGTGCTCCTAAAAGTAATGCTTCTTATAAAGCTTTGCACCAAGCAACAGCTGATGTGCGTGAACACGGTTCTCTACCGGTTCCGCTCCATTTAAGGAATGCTCCTACTCAATTGATGAAAAGCGCAGGTTATGGGAAAGAGTATAAATATGCTCATGATTTCCCTGGAGCTTTTGTTGAACAAGAGTTTTTACCACGCGAACTTATCAAAAGAGTTTATTATCAACCTTCAACTCGAGGTTATGAAAAAATGATCCGCAGCTGGCTTCGTCAACTGTGGAAATCAAAAAATTACAAAGATTAAGATTAATCCGCTCTTGATATAATAAGAGAAATTCATGCTTTTAAATAGAGCTAGATGACAATGAAAACCAAGATTCGGCATGCCATGGCATGCCGCTACATTAATCGGGCACAATACATTTTGCCCCTACATTTTTTTAATTCTTTTGTAGGGGATTGATTTATTATACCCGTGTATTTTAAGAATAGAAAAAAGTGAGAAAACGAGGATGGGGTTTTAATATTTACTATTTATTTATTACCCACAACTCACTTTTCATTGTATTTACAGGATTTAAGAAATAAACTAAAATAGCTTGTTATTAAGCCTTATGATTTAAATAATAAATAGCCAATATAATGATTATTCAGTTTGGAGGGTTATAAATGATAAAAAAAGCCTATATCGGTGTTGATCTCGGTGGAACTAATACCAAAATTGCCATTGTAGACGACCGAGGATCAATCATTGATCGATCAATGATACCGACTCAGGCAATGCGACCAGCGGAAAATGTGGTTGAAGATATTGCCGCTGAAGCAAAACGTTTAAAAAAAGAGGCGGAACTCAAAGAATTCAAAGTCTATTCACTTGGTATAGGTATTCCTGGATTAATAGATTGGAATCGTGGAATATGCTTGCTTTTACCCAACTTTCCTAATAAATGGAAACATATTCCAATAAAAGAATGGTTAGAAGAAAAGCTTTCTCTTCCGGTTGCGGTTATTAATGATGTGCGAGCTATTACCTTGGCTGAAAAGCGTTTTGGAGCAGGAAAAAATGTTAAAAGTTTAATCCTCATGGCAATAGGAACTGGGATTGGTGGGGGAGTGGTTATCGATGGTAACTTATACATTGGAAAAGACGGGAGTGCCGGTGAACTTGGTCATATTATCGTAGAGCCAGGCGGAATAAAATGTGGATGTGGAAACCGGGGATGCTTAGAATCATATGCCTCAGGTCCTTCCATCGTTGCTCAAGCTCTTCGTTCTTTGGTTCAACAGAATGATACTATAATTCGGGATATGATAAATGGAGATCTTAACTTAGTAACTCCAAAAATCATTGCCGATGCAGCAGTGGCCGGTGATGAAATAGCCAGAGATATTATCAAACAATCCGGTTTTTATATTGGTGTTGCCTTGTCTTCGACTTGTGTGGTTGTGAACCCAGAAATGATTATTATCGGTGGGGGAGTAGCACAAGCTGGCCGTCTTTTATTTGAGAGTATTGCCAACAGCCTAAAAGAAAACCTACACATGGTTCCGGTAAGTACTATTCAGTTCACAGAAACCGAATTAGGTATGGATGCTGGAGTCATTGGAACAGCTACTTGGTCTAAGGAAAAACTCTTAAAAGGAGAAATTGAATAAGATTCAGAATAATATTTTGTATCATCAACAAAAATATTATTCTGACAATTCTCAAAGTAAAAGAGGTGAGTTGTGGACGGATCTTTAGGATTAATATCTATTTTCGGGAGCGCTTTCTTGATTGGCTTTTCTGGTGCCCTTATGCCTGGACCCATGTTTGCGCTGGTTTTATCAGGAAGCTCAAGATCCGGTTTTAAGGCTGGTCCACTTACAGTTTTAGGGCATGGAATATTAGAATTGGCTTTGGTTATTGGATTAGTTCTTGGTCTTGGCTCTATACTTCAAAATGAAACAGTTTTTAAGATAATTGGGATTGTAGGAGGTGGGGTTTTAGTCTATCTGGGAGTTGATATGATTCGAAGCCTGCGACAAGTTAGAATCGATCTTAAAAAAGATGGGAAAGATCCGGATAAAAGTCTTATATTACATGGAATCATTACTAGTCTTTCCAATCCCTATTGGGTAATGTGGTGGGCGACCATTGGAATGGCACTCATGCTTTCTGCTTCCAAATATCGTCTCTGGGGAGTAGTGGTATTTTTTATTGGTCACATTTTGGCTGATTTGGTTTGGTATAGTTCGGTTTCATTTGCTGTTGATCGTGGACGAAAATTCCTTTCCCAAAAAGTGTATCAAAATATTGTTGCAGTCTGTGGAGTCTTATTAATCGGGTTCGGAATCTATTTTGTTTATGGAGCGGTATAATGATCAAATTAAAGCTCGAGCCGGTTCCCTATCGATACCATGAGACAGTTTTTGTTTATTGGGAATATGAATTAGAAGATTTATTAACACTTTGTTTTTTCCCTTTTCCATCCTTAAGCACTTATCTTATCGAATCGGTAGGAAAAGGAACCGGTTCTTCAGCAGAGATTAATTTAGTCTGCGAGGATAAGAGAATAAAAATTTGGCTTCCAGTAAATCGTTTTTCTGACGATCTTTTTAAAAGAATTGATGAAATTTTAAAAGAGAATATTCGAATTCTTATAGAAGAAGTCATGTTTTAGTTTAAGTTAAAAAATAAGCAAGGCATAATGCTCCAAATATTATTCGATAATAGCCGAAAGGTTTTAATTCCTTATTTTGAACAATTTTCAACAACAAAAAACAAGCGATCAAACCGGAGACAAATGCTGTAATAAAACCGGGTAAAATTGTTATCCAAGAGAATTGTCCTACGGTTTTAACTTCCATTAATCCTTTGACAAAAGCTCCTCCAATAGTGGTTATTGAAAGAAGAAAAGAAAAAAACACTGCATCTTCTCGGCGAAAACCAAGGAGGAGGGCAGTAATTAAAGTAATTCCCGAGCGAGAAACTCCGGGAATGAGAGCTAGTGCCTGGGATAATCCTATTAAGAGAGCTGAATTCCAATTCATTTCTTCTAAATATCGACTTCCTCTTTCTTTGATAAAAAAGAAAATTAATCCAACTGCAATCAAAATTGCCGCTATCAATCCATAGTTATTTCTGACTTGATTTTCCACGCTGAATTCAAAAAGCGTTCCAAAAATACCGGCAGGTATGGTGGCCAAAATTACATACCAAATTATCGAAGGTTTTTTCCATAAGCGATGATATTGAGGAATCATAAATAAAAGAACCGCAAACAGAGTGCCTCCGTGGAGCAGGACATCAAACCATAAATCCGGATCCCCAAAGCCGAGAATAGGGCGGAGAAGAATGAGATGGGCTGAGGAAGATACTGGAAGAAATTCGGTTAAACCTTGTATTAGTCCGAGTAATATTGATTGAATTGGATTCATGTTTCCTCCTAAAATTATTATAATTGAATGAAGTTAATTCTATTCATTATATCTAAAGATAGGAAGATCTTGACCGATATATTAATAATAAAGAATTTTTTTCGCAAATTTTTTATAATATTCGTCCAAAAGGTTGACCAAAAAGAAAATATAAAATACTATTTTATTATCCAAAGCCAAGGAGGTGTAAAATGAAAAGAAATTTAATTACTATATTTTTTGCTTTTGCTATTATTTCTTTAGTTATTGTCGCTGGTTGTGCGCCCTCACAACCACCAACTCCAACTTATGTTCCCCCACAAACTTGTAGCCTTACTATTTATTCCCAGTGTTTCGATTGTTATGGGTATGTTTGGGTTGATGGAAAATCTACAGGCAAATACCTCAATTATAATGGGATGGTTCAAGTAACTGTTCCTTGTGGAGTTGTATCGGTTGAACTAAGAGATGAATGGGGTTATGTTAGTGATCCGAGAATTATTCAAACCCCTCAAACATCTATATTAATATTTGATTACTTTTGGAACTAAACAGCTAATTTATAAATATTAAAAAATTTTTTTTTGATGTTTCTTTAAAAAATCACCGTGGCTCAAACCATGGTGATTTTTATAATAAAACTTAGAATAGGAACTAAATAAATGAAAAACAAAAAAATTGATAAGGTCGTAATAATTTTTTTATTATTAATTTTTGTAATCACATTAACTTCATGCCTACCAAAATACCCTAATGATAACCCTAGCCAAAGCCCAACTCCTCGACCATCACCGGGTGCTTATTCAACCGCTTGGACCATCATGATTTATGTCGATGGTGATAATGACCTTGATCCCTATGCTATTCAAAATATTAATTCCATGGAATTGGTAGGTTCAACTGATAAAGTAAAAATTATTGTTCAATACGATTCCTATGGATATGCCGGAGCTCGAAGATACTACATTACCAAAGATTATGATCAAGTAAATATTAATTCACCAATTATTGAAGATATTGGTGAAGTTAATATGGGGACCGGTGAAACCTTGGTTGATTTTATCCAATTTTGTACCAAGAATTATCCTGCTCAGAAATACTCTTTAATTCTATGGAATCATGGAGGCGGATTTAAAAGACCTGGTTCCCTGCAAAAGGATATTTGTTGGGATGAAACATCCGGCGATGATGCTTTGACCATTCCCGAAGTTGAGCATGCGTTAAACCAATCGGGTGCCTATTTTGATCTTTTAGCTATGGATGCGTGCTTAATGGGAATGTTAGAAGTGGCATACGAAGTAAGAAATCATACCGAAATATTTGTTGCATCGGAAGACAATGTCCCCGGAGAAGGATTTAACTATCAACATTTCCTTGAAAATTTAATCGCCTCTCCCAACATGGGTCCAGATAGTTTAGCTCGGATTATGATTGATTCGTATATTTCTCATTATCCTTTTGGAACAACTCTGACTTTATCAGCGGTAAATTCTCTTCTGCTATCCACTCTTACCCATGAGGTCAACAATTTAGCAATGGCGATAATACATGATAATAGTACCTCTAAAGAGGTCTACCGGAATATTATTACCCGAGAAACCATCTGTTTTGAAGATGTTGATTTTATTGATTTAGATGATTTTGCTTTAAAATTATTAGGACATCCTCAAGTACTGAGTTCTCAAGTAAAATATTCTGCCCAACGGGTATTAAATCAAGTTTCCAATGCGATTTTATACAATAGAAGCCAAGGAAACAATAGTTACTGGACCTTGAATAATGCTCA
>NZ_DAOLQM010000050.1:0-10465 GCF_035418125.1 Atribacter sp.
GGAAAGAAGGGCATTGTAATGATAAGTTTGAGTGGTTAGGTGATGCGGTAGTCGGTTTTTATATTGCCGACTACCTTTTTTCTCAATATGAAAAACCACGGAGCTGGCTTTCAGCAATGAAGGCTAAATGGGCGAGCGAAGAAAGCTTGGCTCAGGTAGCTCGAAATATACATCTGGAACGGTTTATTCTTCTTGGGAAAGGAGAAGAGAGGGGTCGGGGAAGGGAAAAAAATTCGATTATTTCCAGCGCATTGGAAGCATTGGTTGGTGCTGTATATTTGGATTCAAAATCCTTTGATACGACAAAGAAGGTATTAGATACTATTTTTTCTTCTGAAGGCGGTCTTGAATTGGTTTTTCTTTCGGTTAATTATAAAAGCCTCTTACAAACCTGGTCACTTAAGGAACATGAGACTCTCCCAGCTTATCAAGTAATAGAAGAATCATTGGATCGAAAAATCTATCGAATTGCTGTTTTGATTAATGAGAAGGAAATAGCCATTGGTGAGGGTACCAATAAAAAAAAGGCCGAACAGGAGGCCGCCCGTAAAGCCTGGGAAAAAATCATCGAAGAGAAATATGGCTTTCGTGATAATCCATGTTTTTAACTCATTTAAATGTTCAGGGTTTTAAATCATTTGCTCATCCGATTACGATTGAGTTTCATCCCGGTTTAAACGTCATTGTTGGCCCAAATGGTTCAGGAAAAAGCAATGTCATTGATGCTCTCCGTTGGGTGTTGGGAGATAATTTTCGAGAAATTCGAGTTTCCCAGGGGAAAGAGGTTATCTTTCACGGAGCAGCCGGAGCAAAACCGCTAGGAATGGCTTTTATTGAAACCCAATGGTCAGACAGCGAAGAGCCTCCCTATTCTATTGGAAGGCGAATCTTTGCATCGGGAGAATCAGAGTATTTTTTAAATCAAAATCGCCTTCGTTTAAAAGATTTAAAAGAAGAACTGCGGAAGTTGGGTTTTTTGGTTGATAGCATTGGTGTAGCAGTGGTTGATAACACCAAACTTCAGAGTTTGTTTGAATTCCGTCCCAGTGATAAATTTTCCCTCTTTGAAATGGCCAGCGGTACTTATGCTGTCAAAGAAAAACTCGCATCGGTTAAATCTTCTTTAACGCGAATTGGTGAGAAGGTATCCCGCTTAAAAGAACGGGAGAATGAACTCAATCTTCAGATTGAAAAAGTTTCCGAACATGCTCGGCAGGAAGAAAAATATCTTTCTGAGGAAAAGTTGTTTATTGCACTTCGTAAAGAATATTTTAATCTCCTTATTCAGCAGCGGTTAAAAAAGATAAAAGGATTAGAGAGTGAAAAAGAAGAAGTTGAAAAAGAGTTAAAACATTTGGGGGAAGAAGGAGTAGGCCTGGATCTTTTATTCAATAAACAACAGGAATTACTTCAAGAAAAGGAAAAACTAAAATCACAGATCCTGGAGCGATTAGAAAGCCTTCGAGAAGAACTACGCTCCCTTGAACAACAGATTTATTTTCATCTCACTGAAGCACGACAAAGAGAAAAAAATAAGTTATTAAATCGAGAAGCCTTAAATGAGTTAGAACCAAAATTAGCCCTTCTACGGAAGAATGTTGAAGATCTCCGCAATAATCCTTTATATCACGAGACCTTAGATGAGTTAGAAGAAAAAGAAAAAGAATTCCAGAAAAAAGTTTCAGAATTTAGAATTCGTAAGGATTCTTATAATGAACAAATTAACCAACTCAAACAGGAATGGTCTCGACTTGAAACTTCAATTGAATATCTTACTGAAGAATTAGCATCTATCGATCGGGAACAAAGTTCTCTCGATTTTTCATCAACCGAGCTAGTTCAGCAAATCGAGAGTTTACAAATACAGCTGTCAACCCTTCAGGAAGAAAGCCGAAAATTTATCAAAAAGAGAGAGCAGCTCAAAGAGAAGCTAGACAGGAAGAAAGCCTTGTTGGTTAAAATTCGAAATGGTCTCCGTGAATATGAACCAGAGGAAAAAATCGACCAAAGAATAGCCGACCTGTCCAAAAATCTCATTCAAAAGGGTTGGCCGGGGAAAGTAGTTTATGCATTCAATTGGCTTTTTAAAGATTATACTGCTATTCTAAGAACTGAAGGGAATCTGAATTTGAACGACTCTTTACCAAAGACTGGTCAGGGTTTTGTCTATTTGGATATTTTGCCACCATCGAATTATTGGAAAATTTTCACCAAGAAACAAATCATCGATGCATTGAAAAACCGGGAAGTTCCACTGGTAAATATGATCAGCTCCGATGGAAATATTGTTTATCGTAGAGATGGAGTGTTGATATTTCCAAGGAAACTTATAACCAATCAGAGTGGAGTTCGATTTTATCGAAGTTGGCAAAAAAAGGGAGCCGCCCTTCAAAAAAGAATACAAGAAGGAGAAAAAGATATTTCAGGTTATCTTGTCAAAGAAAATCAACTGGAAAAAGAGTTAACCAAAATAAAAGGAGAGTTGCAAGTTTTACAGCTTCGATATGACGACTTGCAAAAGGAAAAAAAGAAGAAAATTGAAAAAATTGAACTCATTAATTTAAAAAAGCAATCTTTCTTGAGCGAAAAAGAAATCCTTGGCGAGAAACTGGATCGGTTAGGATGGGAAAAAGAAGACATAGATAACGAAGTCAATCAATTGGAAGATGAATTAAGAGAAATTCACAACCAACGATTTGAGAGGGAAAAGCTCCGATCAACCGAAGATAAGTTACAGGGAGAACTCACCACCATCGAGATGCTCATTGAGAAATCGGTTTTTTCTCTTCAAAATATTGAGAACAGCCGCAATCAATCCCTGGATATCTGGAAGGAGATTATTTTTAAAATAAAGAAATTGAATGAAGAACATCAATTTGAACTGAATAGAAAAAAAGTATCCTTTGCGGCAGTGGATGAGATTCGAGAAAGGTGTAACGATATTGAACTGCAAAGAGAGAAGCGGAAGGATCGGCAAGATTCGCTTTCTTACAAAAGGGAAAAGCTGTATTTACAAAAAGAAAAATGGGATTTTGAAATTCAAGAATATACCACTCGCTTAGATGAATACCAGGAATGGCAGACCGACGATCTCCCTTTGCCCTCTTTTACTGATATTCATCACTTAGAGCAGATGATAACCGAAAAAGAGAACCGTTTGAAAACTTGGGAAATACGAAGAGGTTCTATTTCACAACTTCGTGATCTAAAAGAACGTCAAAATTACTTAAAGGAAAAATTGACTTTTTTTCAGGATGCCATGGCTCGATTTGAAAAGAATCGAATAGAGTGCGAACTCTTGTGTCAAGAATTGTTTAAAGAGTTTTTATTAGAGGTCAATTTCCACTTTCAGAAAAATTTTCAACGAGTTTTTAACGGTGGCAGAGCAAAGATCGAAATTGAAGAACAAAATTTGGAAATAGTTATCCAAATACCGGGAAAAAAGAAACAAAGGTTGTCGCTTTTGTCCAGCGGAGAAAAAGCCCTTACTGCCCTTTGTCTATTTTTCGCTCTATTTAAATCCGGAGGTTATCGTTTTTGTTTTTTTGATGAAGTAGATGCGACCCTTGACCATTTCAACAGTGTCCGGTTAGCGGACCTTATGAAAGAGTTTTCTCATGAGTGCCAAATCATTATTGTAACCCATCAAGAAGAAATCATGGAAGCGTCTGACCGGATCATTGGAGTGACTATGGATGAACCGGGGATTTCAAGGGTAGTTACTCTTTCAGGGAAAAATTTATCACTTTTATCTTCTCAAAATTAACCAACCATGATTTAAATTTAAACCTATCACCAATCGCTATCTTTACTAAATGGAGAGGTATCACATGGAAGAAAAGAAAGGTTTTTTTCATAAGTGGTTCAAAGGTGTTGAAAAAATTAAAGAAGGCGTAAAACAGCAATTTTCCCGTTTATGGTCAGCCGATTCCCTCCAAGACGAAGATTGGGAAGCCCTGGAAGAAATGTTGGTGCAAGCCGATTTAGGACCAAATTTAGCCATGGAGCTGGTCGAAGAATTTCAGGAAATAAAAAAACAAAAGGCAGAAAATGGGAACTGGCAGGATTGGCTTTATGGGAAATTGGGAAGCATTTTGGATGGAAATGATTCAAGCCTATTTTCATCAGCTCAAAGTGGGGCAATGAAAGCAATTCTATTAGCAGGGATTAACGGCGTAGGAAAAACAACCTTGGCTGGCAAATTGGCGCGATACTATTCGCTGCAGGGTGAAGAAGTCGCCTTGGTTGCAGCTGATACTTTTCGTGCTGCGGCAGTTGATCAATTGGAAATCTGGGCGGAAAGGGCTGGTTGTTTCTTTTTTAAAGGTTCTCCTGGAGCCGACCCAGGATCGATTATATTTGATGGAATAGAAGCAGCACGAAAAAAGAACCGAGGTTTTGTGATAATTGATACGGCTGGTCGGTCGCATGTCAACAAGAATCTTTTGGCAGAATTAGAAAAAATGGGAAAAATTGTCCAAAAGAATTTCTCTCCTGAAAATATTGAAAATTTACTAGTTATTGATGCCATGGCCGGCCAAAATGCCTTTCTTCAAGCCGAATCGATTGGTAAGGCTATCCCCCTGAATGGAGTTATTCTTTCGAAGTGGGATAGTCAGGCTAAAGGAGGTATCGTTTTCCGTATAAAAAAAGAATTAGAATTGTCGATTAAATTTTTAGGAATAGGTGAAAAAATCGAAGATCTTCAACCTTTTGATTCTGATCAATTTGTAAAAGCAATAGTTTATGACGAAGAAGTTTCTTGACAGTCGGAGCAGTGACGATTATTATCTTATTTGTCTTTCAAAATTAAATAAATCCAGTTTTGGAGTCAATGCATGTTTGAACAATTAATTAATAAATTTTCTGGAATATTTAAAAAGTTAAGAAGCAAAGGAAAACTGAGCGAACAAGATGTTGATTCAATATTAAAAGAATTACGAATGGTTCTCTTAGAATCCGATGTCCATTACCGAGTGGTTAAAGACCTCATCGCTCGAGTGAAAGAACGAGCCGTGGGAAGAGAAGTATTAGAGAGTGTTACACCAGGGGAAATGGTCATTAAGATTTTATGGGATGAAATCCGAAAGGTATTAGGTGGTAATGTCAGTTCCTTAGAGACTGGTGGTGCGACACCGGTTCTCATTATGTTAGTTGGACTCCAAGGATCGGGAAAGACAACCACTCTTGGGAAATTGGCGGTTCGTTTAAAAAATCAAGGACTTTTTCCTTTGGCAATTTCAACTGATACTCGCCGTCCCGCTGCTAAAGAGCAGTTAGCGATTCTGTGTCACAATTCGGGGATTGATTTTTATGACGATTCCAAAGCCTTGACTCCATTACAAATGATTCAAAATGCTATTCGTCATTCACGGGAAAAAAGTTATGACGTGATCTTTATCGACACTGCCGGAAGGCTTCATGTCGAAGAAGAGCTTTTAGCCGAACTCAAAGAGGTTGTTGATACAATACCGTTGAAAGAAATTTTACTGGTTTTAGATGCGACTACCGGTCAGGAAGCGGTTAAGGTTGCTCAATCTTTTAAAGAATGGGTCAATCCTACCGGGCTCATTTTAGCAAAGGTCGATACCGATGCCCGGGGTGGAGCCGTATTGTCCATAGTTGCTCAAACTGGATGGCCGGTTAAATTTGCTGGAGTGGGCGAAAAAGTTGATCAGCTGGAAGTTTTTCATCCCGACAGAATGGCAAGTCGTATCATGGGGATGGGTGATACTCTTACCCTCATTGAAAAGATAGAAAGGTCGATTGACGAAGAAGAAAAGGAGAAAATAGAAAAGAAGTTCGGAAAGAAAGAACTGGATTTAAATGATTTTATGGAAGAATTAAAAAGAGTAAAAGAAATTGGCTCCTTTGATGAAATTGTTGGAATGTTACCTGGTAATCTGCGAGGTGGAATTTCTCAGATTGATGGAGAGAAAAATATTAAGCGAGTTCAGGCTATTATTCAGTCAATGACACCAGCCGAAAGAATCAATCCATCCCTTATTAATTCCAGCCGGCGGCGAAGAGTAGCTCAAGGAAGCGGAACAACCATTCAAGACGTTAACCGTTTATTAAAACAGTTTGAAGATTTTCGTAAACTTTGGAAACAGATGAACCGTACGGGGAAAAATCCCTTTTCCAAAAGAAAAGGATGGTTCGGGTGGAACGCATAGATAACTTAATCATCTCATTTCGATTTCATCCAGCAGAAAATATTTGATATAAAAAGAAAGGAGAATAACGATGGCAGTGAAATTAAGACTCACCAAAATTGGGCGTAAGCATGCTCCCTATTACCGGATAGTTGCGATCGATTCACAAAAAGCACGAGATGGAAAACCAATTGAAATATTGGGGAACTATTCACCGATAGTCAACCCGCCACTTTGGTCAATCAATTTCGACCGGATTCAGTACTGGCTTAACAATGGAGCAACAATGTCTGACAAGGTTAAGACTTTGTTAAAACAGACGGAAAGGCCGGGTATAGAGTGAAGGATCTCGTAGAATACATGGTCAAGTCTTTAGTTGACAATCCAGAACAAGTTAAAGTCTCCGAGGTCCAAGGTGAACAATCGGTGATTTATGAAGTGCGAGTTGCCCCCGAAGATATGGGGAAAGTCATAGGGAAACAAGGAAGAATCGCTCGCTCGATTCGGACTATAGTGAAAGCAGCTTGTGTTAAAACTGGCAAGAAGGCGGTTGTTGAGATATTGGAATAGAAAAGAATAAGATTGTAGTTGGTAAATTTATTAAACCTCATGGATTAGCAGGTGGGTTAAAAGCCCTTCCCTTTGGGGAAACATTAAATAGTTTTTCTCCTGGAACTATTTTGTTTGTTCAAGATCAAGACCAATACCGTATCCTGGTCGTTAAGGACTTTCAACCCATGGGTCGGTTTGTTCTATTATGGTTAAGGGATTTGAGTACCAAAGCTGAAGTCGAATCGTTATCTGGTCAATTAATCTGGAGAGAGAAACCCCAGGTAAGCGTGACTGATACACCGGATTCTTATTTTGTTTATCAGCTGATTGATTTGAAAATAATGGAAAATGGCCAATCCCTTGGTGTTGTCTCCGATGTTATTGAAGGGCCAGCCTATGACTACTTACAGGTGAATAGAGACGATAGGGAATTTTTAATCCCTTTTATCCGGGTTTATATTAAGCATGTTGACCTTCAGGGGGGATATATAACCGTCGACTGTCCAAAGGGTTTTTGGGAATGAAGTTACGGATTGATATCATTACCTTGTTTCCTGAACTGATTCGTTGTTTTGCTGAAACTGCGATTGTGAAAAGAGCTCAAGATCGGGGCTTAGTATTCATTAAAGCTTATAATTTGAGAGCATTTTCTTCTGACCGATATCGTACTGTTGACGATTATCCCTATGGTGGCGGACCAGGAATGGTGCTCAAACCGGAACCGATCTCCCGAGCAGTTGAATTTATTAAAGGAGTCACTCATTCCCAACCGAGAGTTTTGATTACCAGCCCCCAAGGAAGAGTTTTTAACCAGTCCTTAGCAGAAGCTCTTTCTCTTTGCCCTCATATTATTCTGGTTTGTGGACGCTATCAGGGGATTGATCAAAGGGTTATTGAACTCTGCCAAGGAGAAGAAATATCGGTTGGTGATTATGTTCTATCAGGCGGTGAATTGCCGGCAATGATCGTTGCCGAAGCAATAACTCGATTAGTTCCCGAGGTTCTTGGTGATGAAGAATCGATTCATTTTGATTCCTTTTACGATAGGATATTGGGACCACCGCAATATACTCGACCTCGGATTTTTGAAGGAAGGGCAGTTCCGGAGGTTTTAACCAGTGGGAATCATAGTTTGATTGAAGAGTGGAGGCGAAAGAAAGCACTCCAAAAAACCCGGTTAGTTCGTCCGGATTTACTGGATAAATTGAGTGATGAAGTGATTCATGAATAGTAACGGTTGTCAAGCGTTAGGCAGCATGGTATAGTATTATTCGGTTTTTTGAGAAAAATTTATTTATTAGTCGATAAATCGATTGAGAAAATGATTGCACCACTTCGATAGAATGAACAGTGGGTTTTCAGGAGGAGGTCCATAATGGATAAGGCAAGGTTGTTACATTCGGTAGAATCAGCTTATATAAAAGAAATTCCTGATGTTGAGCCAGGGCAAACGGTAAGAGTACATTTAAAAGTCGTAGAAGGAGACAAAGAGCGTATTCAGGTTTTCGAAGGATTGGTTATTGCACTGAAAGGTTCTGGAATCAGCCGAACCATGACGGTTCGGAAAATGTCCTTTGGTATAGGAATAGAAAGAGTATTCCCAATCTATTCGCCACGTATTGAAACCATCGAAATAATCCGTCGAGGCAAAGTGCGGAGAGCAAAACTTTATTATCTCCGTGGGAAAAGTGCCAAAGAATCAAGAATTGAGGAAAAACGCGAGAGGTAATTCGATAAACGTCTTGAAGGAAATAGTTGAAACCGTTTTTTGGGCACTCCTGATTGCATTTATTGTTCGGTATTTTGTGGTAGAAGGGTACTATATCCCCTCTAGTTCGATGAAACCGACTCTGATACCAGGCAATAGAGTTCTCGTAGCGAAATTTTATTATCGCCTTTACCGTCCTCACCGTGGTGATATTATTGTTTTCCGTTTTCCCTCCAATAGGAAGAAGAATTTAATAAAAAGAGTAATTGCTCTTCCTGGAGAAACGGTCCGAATAGAAAACGGTTCGGTACATATCGATGGGATTCCTCTTCAGGGAGATCAATTTAATCGAGAGTATTTTAACGTTGGGAATTATGGAAGAGAAGAACAAGTGATACCGGAAAATTCCTATTTTGTTTTAGGAGATAATAGTCATAATAGTGATGATAGTCGATTTTGGGGGTATGTTCCATTTAAAAACATTTTAGGACGTGCTTTTTTGGTTTATTGGCCTCCACGGTCAATTCAAATATTGCGTTGAAAATGTTGGAAAAAGACCTTTGGGTAAAAGGCTTTAAATATGTTGGTGGAGTCGATGAAGCAGGGAGAGGACCATTGGCTGGTCCTCTCGTATCGTGTTGTGTTATTTTTCCTCCGGGATGTATTCCTTCTGGTTTAAATGATTCCAAACTTCTTAGTCCTGCCCAGAGAAACCATTGTTTTCAACTTATTTGCAGAACTGCTTTTAGCCTCGGGGTAAGTATCGTTGGGGAGAAAATGATTGATTGTCTCGGAATACAAAGCGCCAATCTTTATTCCTTTCGCGAAGCCTTGATGCGAGCCTCGGTAAAAAGAACTCCCGAATTTGTTATTTTTGATTGGTTGAAGATACCTGAATTGGATATTCCCTCGATTTCAATCTCGCATGCGGAACTAAAAAGCTTTTCGGTTGCCGCTGCTTCAATTGTGGCAAAGGTAGTTCGTGATTCTCTTATGGAAAAACAATATCAAGAACTTTATCCTGAGTATGGATTTATCCATCATAAGGGATACGGTACTAAACTTCACAGGGACAAAATAAATCAACTTGGCATAGCGAATTGTCATAGAAGGAGTTTTTGTGGTAAATACCTCTAAAAGAATTGGTCAGATGGGTGAAGAAATTGCCTCTCGAATTGTTATTCGTCAAGGCAAAATGAAAATTATCGAAAGAAATTTTCGATCTCGAATAGGAGAAATCGATATTATTGCTCTGGATAAAAATACCTTAGTCTTCATCGAAGTAAAAAGCCGGGCGGTCTTAAACGCAGGTTTCCCCGAGGAGTCGGTAACTAAATACAAGCAGGACAAAATTCGAAAAGTTGCTCTTTATTATCTCATTTCTCAGGGATATAATCCCAACCATACAAATTACCGGTTCGATGTCATTTCTATTACCTTTAATGGAGACGACTATGCTCATCCGAGTGTTAAATATTATATAAACGCTTTCTAATCAGTACAGATTTGATTAATTGTAACTCTTTTCAAAATGTTGTGAATAGGTAGAGGGCAGTGTATTATGCTATGCCCAACCAAAACCATTTACTACCACAAAAACCAATCATCCCCAACTTTTTGAGCAGCATTAATATTCAAATCCTCAAAGATAACTCGATTGGAACTGGTAATACAATTAAAATAAATCTTAACCGGTTGATGGGAAAATTGGGCATCATTTCCCGAAATGGTTATATTTTTGACGTATATTTCCCCCTTCGCAAAACAATTAGAAAAACCTCCGCTCACCGTAATTAATCTGGCTTTATTATATAGAGCATCCAGTTGGGAATAGGTTGGTCCATCGACGACCAAACAGGCTTGGGCTTTGGAATAATCCAATTTCACTAAGTAATCGACAAATTCCTGAATTTTTAGCTTTAGGTTTTCTTCCTCAGTTTGTGGAACTGAAGAGGTACAACTAGTAAAAATACAAAGTGCGGCAATGAAAGCCAACAGAAAAACCTTGCTTAGATTATTTTTCATCGCTATATCCTCCAGATATTTTTTG
>NZ_DAOLQM010000051.1:0-5919 GCF_035418125.1 Atribacter sp.
AGTGATAAAAGGAGATATTTTAGTAGTAAGACCCGGAGAAAAAATACCGGTTGATGGTGAAATCCTTTCTGGCCATTCAGCGGTTGACGAATCAATGGTCACCGGAGAAAGCATTCCGGTTGACAAAAGTCCAGGAGATACAGTTATTGGAGCTACCCTCAACACCTTAGGGAGTTTTGAGTTTGTTGCTACTCGAGTAGGTTCGGAAACCATGCTGGCTCAGATCGTACAACTCATCGAGGACGCTCAGGGATCAAAAGCTCCTATTCAAGCTTTCGCCGATCGGATAGCCGCCTGGTTTGTTCCCGTCGTTCTTGGTATAGCAGCTGGTACTTTCATAATCTGGTATTTTATCTTAGGCAGTTCTTTGACATATTCACTCATGGCTATGACCTCGGTTATTGTCATTGCTTGTCCCTGTGCTTTAGGGCTGGCTACCCCAACCGCCATCATGGTTGGAACCGGTAAGGGTGCCGAATATGGAATTCTGGTTAAAGGAGGTGAGCCGTTAGAAGCGGCAAAATCGATAGATACCATAGTTTTTGATAAAACTGGAACAATCACTCAGGGAAAGCCAGCTGTCACCAATGTCGAGTCTTTCAGTGCTCTTTCTCCCCAAGGTATCATCGAATTAGCCGGAAGTTTGGAAAAATTATCGGAGCATCCTTTAGCGCAATCAATCTTCCAACATGCTCAAAGCCATAATATTTCTCCCAGAGAGGTTGACCACTTTGAAGCTCTTCCCGGACGGGGGGTAAAAGGCAACATCGATGGAACCAATTATTTTATTGGTAATCGAAAATTAATTGCCGACCAACAACTCCACCTCCCCCAATCAGTTGAAGATAGAGTTTCACAATTGGAAATCCAGGGAAAAACTGTGATGATTTTAGCTGATGAAAAATCAGTTTTAGGCGCGGTATCGGTCGCCGATATTGCCAAAGAAACTTCAAAAAAAGCTATTGAAAAATTAAAAGAACGAGATTTAGATCTGGTAATGATTACCGGTGATAACCAAAATACTGCTCAGGCAATTGCTCAGGAAGTTGGAATCTCAAAAACTTTGGCTGAAGTCCTACCCGAAGATAAGTCTCAACAAATTGCACAACTGCAAAAAATCGGAAAAAAAGTTGCTATGGTTGGTGATGGAATTAACGACGCTCCCGCTCTCGCCCAAGCCGATCTTGGAATCGCAATGGGTTCGGGTACTGATGTTGCTATGGAAACCGGAGATATCGTCTTGGTTAAAAATGACCTCAACGATGTGGTTACCGCTCTGGAGCTATCAGAAGAAACTATGGGGAAAATTAAGCAAAACCTCTTTTTCGCTCTTTTTTATAACCTGATTGGAATACCTATTGCCGCTCGAGTCTTTGCCTCCTTTGGTCTGCTTTTAAATCCTGAATTAGCTGGTTTAGCCATGGCTTTAAGTTCAATTTCAGTCGTTACCAATTCTTTGCTCCTGAGAACTTTTCGGCCGCGAAAACGAAACTATCTTTCAATGGTTGCTCCAATTATTATGATTCTTTTATTTACCTATATATTTACTTTATTCGCTCGCTTTAGCACCACCATGAGTAATATGATGACAACCATACCCAAATAACAAATTTAAAGTATTCTCCAAAGTTAATTTTTAAGATGGATCATCCCACACGCAAGCATGGGATTCTAAGATTTCAATTGATTTTTCTTTCCCTACTATTTGCGGAAAGAAATCTTTACAAATCCGACCATCGATGAGTTCGATGATTCTTTCCGCCCGCAGGGCAACATTTCGATCATGAGTCACCACGATAAAAGTGGTGTTATTTTCATCATTGATTTCCTGCATAAGATCCAATACCTGCTCTCCCGACTTGGTATCTAAAGCACCAGTTGGTTCATCGGCCAAAATGAGCTGAGGTCGGTTTAGGAGCGCCCGGGCAATAGCAACCCGCTGCTGCTGACCACCGGAAAGAAGGTTAATCCGTTTATTAATTTGGTTAGCTAACCCTACTCGCTCAATCAATCTTTGAGCCTCATTAAACATTTGGCGATTCGGTTTCCCTTTCCCGATCCAATAAGGCAACAAAACATTTTCAATGGTAGTAAATTCGGGAAGAAGATAGTGAAATTGGAAAACGAAACCTAAAAATTTATTCCTGAAATCAGCTAACTGATTTTCATTGAGTTGAACCAAATTTTGCTGATTGATCAGGATAGTGCCGCTCGACGGGCGATCAAGAGCCCCGAGTATGTTTAATAAAGTACTTTTACCCGATCCTGAAGGGCCAATTAACGCTAAAAACTGGCCTTGGGGGATTTCAAGAGAAACATCAAAAAGAACCTGGGTTTTCACCTCATCACCATAAACTTTATTCACCGAGTCCAGGCTCACTAATATATTATCCATTTCGAATTACCTCAATTGGTACTAAGGAAGCAGCTTTCCGAGCTGGGAAAAGTGCTGCACCAATACTGGCAATGGTTGAAATAACAATCAAGCTTATGGCGGTTCGAAATTCAACCTGGATACTAAAAGAAAGTGCTCCTCCCGATTGTGATGCGATCTGAAACATTTTAATTAAACCCACTCCAACCAAACTTCCCAAAATAGAACCGCTCAATCCTAAAACCGCTCCCTGAATAAGGAAGATACGACTGGCGCTATTGGTTCGAGTCCCCATGGCTTTTAAAATTCCAATTTCTCGTGATTTCTGAACCGCTGCTATGGCTAAAACACTGGCGATACCTAAAGTTACCGCCAATAAAACAAAAAATTGAATCATATAGGAAGAGGCACTTTGACTTTGTAAGGCGCTTAAAAGTTGGCGGTTGTTAGATTGCCAGGTCTCAATGAGGAAATCAGGATTATCTTTTTTAATTTTTTGAGCAATGTTTTCCGATTGGAATACTTGATCGATTTGCATTTCAATACGAGATATCGCTCCATTAAGGTCAAACAAGGCTTGGGATCGAAAAATATCCATAAAAATCCAGGAACTGTTTATGGCTGCGTTTTCAAAATCAAAAATCCCATTGACGGCAAAGGCCCCTGAGTTACCTTCAGAGGTTCGAATTTCAATAATACTACCGGTTTCAATCTTGAGGTCTTCAGCCAAACCCCTCCCAATTAGTACCCCGGTTCCTCCCAAAACCGCTTTTCCATTATTCACTCGCTGAATAATTTTATAAATACCATCAGCACGATCAAGAAAAATTCCTTTAACCACTACTGGTCGGCTTACTTCAGCTTTGGTAATAAATCCTGATCCTTCAACCAGGGAAGATACAATCTTTAAATTGGGAAAGGTATCCAATTTTTTTAATAATGGCTGATATGAAAGAATGTAAGCATCCTTTTTTGCCGCTGTAATAATTGGAATAACCAACGATTGATTCCCTTTTTGGAGAATAGATTGCGGACTATTTTCTTGGGCTTTTAATAATATATGTGGCGAATCACCCACCGTCTGTTCAATTAAGTTTCGTTGTAAACCGGATATCAATGAAGATAAAAATATCTGCACTGACACACCGATAATAATTCCAAGTAAAATTAGAATGGTTTGCGAGCGGGATTCTTTGAGGAAACGCCAGGCAATCATCGATTCAAAACTGAACACCGAAATAACACCTCAACCTGTATATCAATATAGTGATTCAAACTGACACAAAACCTTTTAATCTATTTTTTGACAAGCATTTCAACTTGAATTTTTCTTCCTTCGCGAAAATTACCCGGTTCGATAAGCACGGTTTCTTCAAGGAGGTTTTCGATAATAGCATTATCCCCAACATATACTAGATTAGTCATCTTCAGCAGCTTTGCTTTGCCCTGGTTATCAATCCAAACATACTGCCCATCCAGCTTTTCCACCAAAAAAGAACGAGGAAATGCAAGAACCCCCTTGGTTTCTTTGACAATAACTTCAACCGTCATTGCAGCATCTGGCTTGAGGTTAATATTCTCTTCATCTAAACGAACTCGGACTTCGATGGTACCCTTTTGGGGATTGACACTGGGTGATACTTGATCAATTTTCCCTTTAAAAGTGCGATTGGGATCGGCTTGACTGGATAAATATACGTCTAAGCCAGTCTTGATCTTTTCATATTCTTTTTCATCGATATCGGCAACCACGAATCCCATTGCCGAACCAATCGAGATAGCAGTTTCTCCGGGATTGACATATTCTCCTTTGTTTTTTGGAATAGAATATACAATCGCATCGATTGGTGACAGAAGGATTTTTTGCTCAAGATCAATTTCAGCTTCACGTATTTGCAACCGTGCCAATTCAATTCGGGCTTTAACTTCATCGCTTGCTGCTCCTCCCGATAATAAACTGTCCAGTTGAGCTTTGGCTGATGACTCCTTGGAAAAAGCAAGTTCCCATTCATTTCGAGCATTATTGACATCATTCTGCGAAGAACCACCAATCGAAACCAAAGAATAGAGCTTTAAATAACGATCGTAAAGAGCTTGGGAATTAATTTTAGCTTGATTGTATTGCTCTCGTGCTGACGCAATGACTTCATTTTCCTTCGATTTCATATTAACCAAGGCAAGATCGTAATTCACTTTTGCCAATTCTAAACGATTTTTTTCTGCCGAATCCTCTAATTCAATAAGAGGGCCTCCGGCCTTTACTTGTTGTCCCTCTTGAATAAACAATTGGCCAATAATCCCACCAACTTGAAAAGCCATATTGATCCGATTTCCCAAGTCCACTCTTCCAGTTGCGACAATGGTTTCGGTAATGTCTTTTTTGGTTACTAAATATCCCTTGACTTCAATAGGGCGGTTTTGTTGGTAAAAGTATCCTACTAATAAAATAATTGCCAACCCAACTATAATTAAATATTTTTTCATGTTTAATAAATCCCCTTACCCGATCCCTGATTTAAAAAATAATGAATTTAAATAGTCTTAATATTGAACTTCTTTTCTAATTTTTTATTCCATTATTGCTTAATTTTTTATCCTCATCCATCAAAACTCTTCTCTTTCCAAATGAACAACGTCTGAGGGGTTGAAAAAACTTCTTGTTCAAAATAAATAAAAAATATACTATATTTGTAATTAATAGATTATTCTCGGAGGAGATTTAAGATGATTCTCATAAAAAGAATCTATGAGCCAGCGGAATTGGGGGACGGTTTTCGAATTTTAGTAGACCGTCTTTGGCCAAGAGGAATCACTAAAGAAAAAGCCCGTATTGACCTTTGGTTGCGGGATATCGCACCCAGCGATAACCTCAGAAAATGGTTTAATCATCAATTAGAACATTGGGATGAATTTAAACAAAAGTATTTCAAAGAATTAGCAACCAAAAAAGAGCTGGTTGATATAATCCAAAAACGATCGGAAGAAGAGACGGTAACCCTGCTTTACTCAGCAAAAAGTGAAATCCTCAATAATGCGGTTGCACTTAAAGAATATGTCGAGAGCAGAACAAAGTCTTGAATTGATTCACTTTCTTTTCCTTATTAAATCTGTTTATAATAGATTCTTCTTCTTTTGTGACGCCTTGGTTTAAATAGTTTCCACTCATTTTGGATTTTTTTGTTGGTTTCGAGTTCGGGATTAGACTCGCTATATGAAAATCCGAACTTGGCAGCAGTTTTGGTAATTTCATAAACCATAAGAATATCGACTCCTTTGTTTCGATATTCTTTTTTAACTCCTGCTAAATAAAAATCTAAAACTTGGTAAGTTCTTAGTGCTTTTAACAAATACCAAAACCCCAAGGGGAAAAGCCTTCCTTGGGCTTTTTGAAGCGCACGGGAAAGACTTGGCATAGTAATGAGAAAACCAATTAAATTATCCTTCTCGTCAGCAACCGCCTTAATAAAATCAATTTGAATATAAGGTAAATATTTTTTCAGGTAATAAGTTTTTTGTTTTTCAGTAAGAGGAACTGTCCCGTATAA
>NZ_DAOLQM010000051.1:6019-10345 GCF_035418125.1 Atribacter sp.
ATTTTTTCAGGTAATAAGTTTTTTGTTTTTCAGTAAGAGGAACTGTCCCGTATAATTCTTCATAGGATTCATCAATTAAATTTATCAACTCCATTCCTCTTATAAGAGCTTCCTTTTTATTTTTAAATTTTAAAACTTGATAATTGTAACGCTTTTTAACCCATTCAGCAGATTTGATGAGACTCTCGGGAATTTCTTTTTCATCTGGTACCTTGGTTTGGAATTCCAAGGCATCAATTAGTTTTGTATAACCACATTTTTCTACCAAATCAGGATAATAAGGATAATTGTATTGAGTTGCCATGGTTCCTAATTCTTCAAATCCTTCGATCAGCAATCCAGTTGGGTCCAAATCAGTAAATCCTTGCGGACCGGTACAGGTTGCCATCCCCCGTTCTTTCCCCCAAGATTCTATTGCAGAAAATAATAATTCTGCACTTCTTCCCTCATTAATTGAATCAAACCAACCAAAGCGAAGGTTTTTTTCTTGATACTTTTCAATGGCAATATGACTGATAATACCGGCAATACGTCCAACACATGAATTATTGTGATAAGCCAAAAATAATTTGGTTTCACAATTCTCGTAGGCGGGATTTTTTACTGGAGAAAATACTTCTATTTCATCGGAGATTAAAGGTGGAACGTAATAGGGGTGATTTTGGTATAGCCGATGAGGAAAATAAACAAATCTCTTTAAATCTCGTTTATTTTGAACCTCTCGAATCTCCCAACCCATATCAATTCTTCTCAACAAAAAAGATTACCTTGAGTTTTATGATTCTATCCTTCATTCTATTGACTACCCCTTAACTATTCAATAAAAACTGCTGAATACCAATTTTGAGGATCATCTTCGTTTTTTAAAGTTTCAATCGGAAGACCAAATTTTCTAACTGTTTTAAAAACGTCTACACCAATGCTGTGAAAAGATGGACGGGCTTGTTTCGGATTGACACATTTCATACCTTTAAATCCATTGCATTCTTTACAAAGAGCACAATCACTCATCGAGAAAGCAAAGTAATAGCCATCAAGAAAGGCTTGTCTCTCAATCGAAAAAGAAATTTTCTGTGAAAGATATTTGTTAGTGGAATGAACAATAATACCCCAAGTATAGTTTTCCAATACTTTTTGATACTCCCACGGTCGCAGCGATCCAGGACGCGAAGGACAGGTATTGGCGTTTCCCCAATCAGCACAACCAAACATACACTTTAAGATAGTCCTTGCATCAAATTCAATATCTTCAATGCGAAAAAAAACTGCCTGCTCGGCTCCCATATCTAAAGCTATCTTGAGATACTTTTTATGATCCATTTTCGAACAACCCTTCCTTCTTGATTACAATGAGAAAAATTCTAAAGCCTAATCTATCAAAATTTCAATGAAAAATTTAAATACCACTTTTTTATTTGCTAAAATTATATGGAATAATGATTTTACATTTATTCATAAAGGAGTCCTATGATAAAAAACTTAACCCATCACCCGGTTACAATTTTTAAAAATAATTCAGTCTATCGCTCTATTGAACCCGAAGGAATCGTTCCCCGCTGTCAAGAAGAACGGATTCAAATCGGAGAAATTGATGAAATTCCGATTATGACCACCCGTTTTGGACCTGTTTATAATCTTCCTGACAAAGAAGAAGGGGTATTTCTCATTGTTTCACCGATTGTTGCCAACGCCCTTCCCGAACGGGATGATTTATTGGTTCCCGATCTCTTGGTACGCGATAGTCAAGGCAATATAATCGGCGCTGAAGCCTTAGCTCGAGTTACCTGGTGGGGTTGCGAAACCTTTTAAGAAAATATTGTACTCCACTCTGTCCATTGTTTTTGTAAATATTGTAATGATTCTCTCAGCCATCGTTCTAGTAAACAATCTGAGTAATCTCTACCAAATTTGGGACCTGGGTGTTCCAAATATCCAATCACTTTCGTTACAGGAATAGTTTTCTGATTCTTCATCAAAATTGAGTATATTTGTTTTACATCAATTATGCCGCGTTCTAAGCTTTCTGATTCAAAACCAAAAGTTGAGTTATATATTGAATCGGTATTTTTAAAGTGAAACTCATACAAATAGGGAAAAGAGGCGATAAAGTAATCAAGATTGTTTTCGATAACGGTTTTCTCTTGATTAGCCCAGCCATGCGATACATCGGAACAATATCCAAAACAAACGGTTTTTTCCGGTTGGCTTAAATGGAATTGCTTCAATTCATCTCCTATTTTTTTAAGTTCCACCGAGTTACAAGGAGGTTCAGCGTAGCAAGACATTGGTTCCAGGGTTAACCAGGACAATCCTTGATCCTTGGCAAACACCATCATCTCTTTTATAAAGTTGAGGAAAGATTGGATTCCCTGAGGACGATATTCAATTTGATCACGATAGACGCTTCCCATTGAAGAACCGGCAACTGGGCATTCTAATAATGCAGCAATTTCTATCATTCTTTGATAATTTTTCCTGGTAATCTCAGCCAATTCTTTTTCGGGATTCAAAAAACCCCCCAATTCCCGATGGGAGGTAAAAATACTGGAAATCTGAATGCCCTTTGATTGAGCAGATTCTTTTAATCGATAAAAATAGGTATCAGGAAGGGAATAAAATTCTGCAAAGGTTCCTAATTGCAAATTGTAAACCCCTTCTTCTGCCATTAAATTAAAAAGCCAATCAAAAGAATAACGATATTGAATAGGATCACTTTTTACTCCCAATTCTATGGTAAGGTTCTTTTCCCAATCGAGCTTTTTTTCCATCATATTCTATCCTCTTTCTTTTGTATTCTGATTCTATAAAATATCGGAGATAAATAGTTCCCCTCATTTTTATTCCCTTGATCAAATTTGTCAAATCTTTTTCAACTTTTTTATATAGGTACTATACCAGGTTTCTTGAATTGTTATTGAAAAAAGTTCATAATGAAAGAGAAAGGGAGGGTGATTTATTGATGAAAAGGATGTTTATTTCCCTATTTACTCTATTCATTTTTGGTTTTTTCCCCCGCTTAGCAATTGCCGAGGAATTGATGATTGAAAACCCTTCGATTGAGATTGATGATGCCTTGGTGGTTAATGCCACAATCGAAGTATCTTTTGGCGATATTACTCTCACTGGGGGAGCAACGAAATTAATGGAAGGGGAATTTCGGTATTCTTCCCATGAATGGAAACCTTTGATTTCTTATCAAGTAAAAAATATGGTTGGTGAATTGAAAGTAGAAATACCGGCGAACATTAACTTTTCACTGTTCAGCTTTCGGGATAAAAGTCATAAAACTCTTATAAGTCTCAATGATTTAGTCCCTATGAATTTATTTTTTAAAGTTGGAGCCGGTAAAAGTCAACTTAATTTAGCCTCGATGGCTCTTGAAACCTTAACTATGGAGGCTGGGGTTGGTGAAGTCGTGATTGATTTGAAAGGGAATACCAGCCTCTCCCGTTTGAAAGTAAAAACTGGAGTTGGAGAGGCAACCATTGATTTACGTGGAAATTGGAAGCAGGATATTGATTCAAAAATCATATCCGGCTTGGGTGAGGTAACTATCTTTCTCCCGCAGAATATTGGAGTTAGAGTTGAAACGAAAAGAGGTTTAGGAGCTATCGATGCCTCTAACCTGACTGTCAATGGAAATATTTATACCAACCAACAATACGGAAAAACCAGCCCTACTCTCAACATTTACCTTGAATCAGGAATTGGGAAAATAAACTTATACTGATACAAATATAGCTATAAGGAAATAAAAAACGCATACAGCTATTAAGCTGTATGCGCTGTAAACTTTTACTACATATAAGGTACTGTTTCCCAATAATAAACCATTCCACTCCACATGGTTAATCCCCATTCACTAAAAACATTTACGGTAAAATCTGGTTGTTCAATGACTGGATAGGTAATATCAATAATCCATTTGGAAGCACCATAGTAAGTATATTGATAATGTTTGGAACCAATTCCGGTCGAAAGGTCGGTTTTAATCCAAAATACACTATATGGAACATTAACACCATCATTATGGGCTTTGACAATAGCAATGTTTCTTGCAACGTCTACCCGATCAAGGGGTATTGGAGTTGGGGTAGGAGTCGGTGTTGGTGCTGCACATATCCCATAAAGCCAATATTCATCGCTGGGAACACCGTTTACCGTTACAGCAACCCGTAACTCTCGGGCTGGCAATGAAGATGCAGGAACTACTGCAATTACTTCATCGTCAGACCAGTAGGAAACTGCCGCAACAATTCCATTCATTGTAACTGTGTTGGTACCCTTAAGGTCACCAAAGTTCCGGCCGTAAATTCTTAGTTGTGT
>NZ_DAOLQM010000052.1:0-10246 GCF_035418125.1 Atribacter sp.
AGAACGGTTAGAATCCTCACAATGACGGATTGGGTTGATGAGATTCTCACAGCCAAAGGAACGAGGGGGATTATGGCGGAAAGCGCCGAGGGAGAGGGGGAGAATGGAAAACGAAATGGAAACAATTTAAGAGCTTGAGTTGCATGGTGATTTGAATATATTTATAATATCTCTGAATGTCATTAGTAAATTTTATTGTAGAAATGTGTTGGATTTTATACCTCGATGATGGAAATCGAGGTATATTTTTTCTATTTACTTTGAGGTTGATTCGAGCTGGGAATAAACTCATCTCTTAGTGCATTTCACATAATTGGTAAATAATGGTAAAATCTTCAGGTTATATGAGATGATCGTCCTTCTTTTGAGTTCATATAGAGAGATCGGTTCTCTGCCTTCAGAGGGATAATATAATTCGATTTTCAGATTGGAAAGGTGGAAGTAGCATGGTTCAATTTAAAAAGGAAGAAAAGGAAAAACATCTTTATGAATACGAAATAACCATTGAAGAGGAAAAAGTCCAGGAGAAACTGGAAAATATTTATAAAGAGGCGAGTCTTCGAGTAGCGGTTCCTGGCTTCCGGAAAGGGAAAGCCCCACGGGCTATTCTCAAGGCTCATCTCAATCAGAATTTTATCAAGGACGAATTAGCTCGAAGCTTAATTCCCGACGCTCTGAGTAAGGTGATCAAAGAAGAAAACCTTACTCTTTTTGGTGAACCGGATATTGATCTGGTAACGGTGGAAGAAGGACAACCGCTGGTTTTTAAAGCTTTAATATTAGAAAAACCCCAAACTACCCTGGCGAACCTGGAAGATATTGAAGTCCGCAAATATAAGGTAGTGATTCGCGATTCTGATGTTGAAAAAGAGATCGAAGGGATCCAAAAATCAAGAGGGTTGTGGAAAGAAAAAGAAGACCTTCCAGTTGAAACTGGTGATATGGTTAAGGTAAAAATAGAGGACAAAGAATATGCGGTCATGGCATCGTTTTCTGATGATGAATCGGTATTGAGCCGAGTAGTCATCGGGTTGAAAAGGGATGAAACGGGAAAATTTCGCCCTCAGGAAACTGAAGCCGATAAACCTGCCGAAGAGGTGGACTTTACCGTGATCGAGATTATGAAAAAAGAAATTCCAGAATTGAACGAGGAATTTTTAACCCAACTCAATCCCGAATTGAAGTCTCTTGATGATTTACGATTGAAAACCAGGGAATCTTTGGAGAAATGGGCCGAGGATTTGGTGCAGATCCGTATGGAGAAGGAAGCAGTGGCATTGCTCGCTAAAAAATCTGAAGTAGTGGTTCCCAGTGTTTTGATTGACCATGAAACCAAGCATCAGATCGATCATTTTATTGAACACATTCAAAAAGACGGAATGACCTTAGAAAAATACATGGAAATAACCAATACCGATTTTGAGAGCATTGAAAAAGATTTCCGAAAACAGGCTCTTTGGCAGTTGAAAAAAATGTTTGTTCTTCAGGAGTATGCCGATAAAAATGGTATTTCGGTTGGAAAAGAAGAAATGAATGAAGAGATGGAAAGGATTGCCCAGAGAACGGGAAAAGAAGTCGAGGATGTCAAACAAATTTTAGAGAAGAATAATAAGATGGACGATTTAATGGACCAGAAGCTCCAGCAAAAATTGATTTTAGATATCCTGCAAAAGGTGAAGACCAAGGAATTAGAAGAACCGATCAATATCGATCAGTGGAAAGCTCTTGAAGATCCAGAAGAGGAGATGGTGGAATAATGCAGGATTTAAAAAATAATTATTTAGTTCCTATCGTTGTTGAGCAAACTCCGCGGGGAGAAAGGTCCTATGATATCTATTCCCGCCTGTTAATTGATCGAATCGTTTTTCTTGGGACGGAGATCGACGATGTGATCGCCAATCTTATAATTGCCCAACTGCTCTTTCTCGATGCTCAAAGTACTGAAAAAGATATTAATCTTTACATTAATAGTCCAGGAGGATCAGTGTCTTCGACACTGGCTATATATGATACGATGCAGTATCTGAAATCGGATATTTCAACGATTTGTATTGGAATGGCTGCCAGCGGTGGAGCAGTGATTCTGGCTGCCGGCACCAAAGGGAAGAGAATGGCTTTGCCCAATTCACGGGTGATGATACACCAGCCCTTAGGTGGAGCCCAGGGTCAGGTGACGGATATTGAAATTCAAGCCCGTGAGATGATTAAAATTAAAGAAAAACTCAATAGTATTTTGGCTAATCATACTGGCCAACCATTAGATAAAATAAAAAAAGATACTGAACGGGACTATTTTATGTCGGCAGAAGAGGCACAACTTTACGGCTTGGTTGACCAGGTTATCATTCCAAAAAAAGAAAGAAAAGGAGAAACAGGCGGGAATGGCACGTTATGATAATGAAAAAGGAGAAATCCGCTGTTCTTTTTGCGGGAAACCGCAGGCGGAGGTAAAAAAACTGATTGCCGGCCCCGGAGTCTTCATTTGTAACGAATGCATTGACCTTTGTAATGATGTGATTCGTGAAGAAACCAAGAACAACAAAAAGCAGCCGGAATTCAATTTGGGAAAATTGCCGACACCGATGGAGATGAAAAAATTCTTGGATCAATATGTCATCGGACAGGAAAGAGCCAAGATCACCCTCTCGGTTGGAGTCTATAACCATTATAAGAGAATTCTTTTTTCCCTTGAGGAAGATGAAGTTGAAATTGAAAAAAGTAACATTCTATTGATTGGGCCAACTGGTTCAGGAAAAACTCTTTTAGCCCGAACCTTGGCCAAGATGTTGAACGTTCCTTTTGCAATTGCTGATGCAACCACCCTTACTGAGGCGGGTTATGTGGGCGAAGATGTTGAAAATATCTTGCTTCGCCTTTTGCAAAATGCTGAATTTAACTTAAAAAAGGCCGAAAAGGGAATAATCTACATCGATGAGATTGATAAAATTGCTCGGAAATCTGAGAATCCCTCAATTACCCGTGATGTGTCGGGAGAGGGAGTGCAGCAGGCCTTGTTGAAGATTTTGGAGGGTACCATTGCCAATATTCCTCCCCAAGGGGGGAGAAAACATCCTCATCAAGAATTTATCCCGATGAATACCGCCAATATTCTGTTTATTTGTGGTGGAGCTTTCGTTGGATTGGAGCGGATTGTTGAAGCTCGGATGAAGGAAAAGAAAATCGGTTTTGGAGCTTTTGAAGCCAACCAGACCAAGCTTCAGGAAAATCCTTTAATTGACGTACAGCCGCATGACCTGATGAAATTTGGTATGATTCCCGAGCTGGTGGGGAGAATTCCCATCATCTGTGCTTTGGATGAGCTCAATGTAGAGGATTTGGTACGGATTTTAACCGTGCCAAAAAATTCCTTGCTAAAACAGTATCAGCATCTTCTCCGCCTGGATGGAGTTGACCTCCGTTTCACCGATGGCGCCTTAAAACAAATAGCCATTGAGGCCATGGAAAAAAAGACCGGGGCTCGTGGTTTGCGGGCTATCATGGAAAAGCTGATGACCAAAGTGATGTTTGAATGCCCCGATCGGAAAGATATTAAAAAATTAACTGTTGATAAAGACATGGTCATAAAAAATCAAACCAATGATATTTATGTGGATAATCAACTCATTCAAGATAAGCCAGCCTAAAGAAAGGAATAAAAATGAACAATCGAACACCGATTCCGCAGGTTTATGACGCTTCTCACACTGAGACCAAATGGTATGAGTATTGGGAAAAAAACGGTTATTTTTCTCCAGATCCGCAGCGTTCCAACCCTTTTTGTATGGTTATTCCTCCTCCCAATGTGACCGGTTTCCTTCATATGGGTCATGCTCTCAATCTGACTCTTCATGATATTCTCACTCGTTACCGGAGGATGAAAGGTGATCAAACGCTTTGGTTGCCGGGAACCGATCATGCCGGCATTGCTACCCAAAATGTTGTTGAAAAACAGTTGGCGAAGGAAGGATTAGATCGCCATCAACTGGGTCGAGAAGAGTTTATTCAGCGGGTTTGGCAATGGAAAGACCAATACCACGATCGGATTGTAAAACAGCTGAAAAGCATGGGTGCTTCCTGCGATTGGACCCGAGAGCGTTTTACCTTTGATGAAGGATTGTCGGCTGCGGTAAAAGAGGTGTTCGTTCGACTTTTTGATGAAGGGCTGATTTACCGGGGAGAGTATATCGTTAACTGGTGCCCCCGTTGTGAAACGGCCATTTCCGATATCGAAGTTGATTATCGTGATGTTCCATCATTTTTGTATTATGTCCGGTACCCCATCAAGGAGCATCCTGAACAGTACTTGGTGGTTGCTACCACCCGGCCGGAAACCATTTTGGGAGATGTGGCTTTAGCCGTTCATCCCGAAGATGAACGATACCGCCAGGTAGTCAATTCCACTGTTATCCTTCCTATCATCGGAAGAGATATGAGTATCATCCAGGATGAATATGTTGATCCGCAGTTTGGAACCGGGGTTCTCAAGGTAACACCGGCCCACGACATGAACGATTTTGATTTGGGGAAAAAACATCACCTTCCGGTAGTTGCGGTTATCGATCCTCACGGAGTGATGAATGAAAATGCTGGGATTTTTGCCGGTATGACTCGAGAACAATGTCGAGAGGCAATTGTCGAAAAGCTGAAGAGTTTGGACCTCATCGAAAAAATTGAAGAATATTCTCATTCGGTTGGTCACTGTTACCGATGTAATACTCAGGTAGAGCCTTTAATATCCAAACAATGGTTTGTGAAAATGAAAGATTTAGCTCAACCGGCAATCCAGGCAGTTGAAGAGGGTCGGGTTGAGTTTATCCCGGAACGATGGAATAAAATTTATTTTGAATGGATGAATAATATTCGGGATTGGTGTATTTCGCGGCAGATTTGGTGGGGCCATCGGGTGCCGGTTTTTTATTGTCAAGAATGTGGTCATTATTTTGCCGACCGAGGGTTACCCGATCATTGTCCGAAATGCCAGGGAAAGGTAGTCCAGGATGAAGATGTTCTCGATACCTGGTTTAGCTCAGCTCTTTGGCCTTTTTCTACTTTGGGGTGGCCAGAAACAACTCCTGACCTAAAAACCTTTTATCCTACCTCGGTTTTAATCACGGCATTCGATATTATCTTTTTCTGGGTTGCGAGGATGATTATGATGGGATTGAAGTTTATGCAGGATGTTCCCTTTCGAAAGGTTTACATCACTCCCTTGGTCCGTGATGCCTATGGGAAGAAGATGAGCAAATCGTCAGGTAATGCCATCGATCCCTTAGAAGTTGCTCGTCAGCTGGGATCGGATTCTTTACGCTTTGCTCTTGCTTGGTTGACGGTTCAGGGTCGAGATATTCATCTCTCCATGGAAAGAATCGAAGCCTCGAGAAATTTCATGAATAAAATCTGGAATGCTTCCCGCTTTGTCTTGATGAATCTTGAAGAAGACTTTGTTCCGGTCGAATTGAATAATGAAGCTCATCTCAGTTTGAAAGACCGCTGGATAATCTCCAGATTTCAACAAACCATCGAACAGGCCAGCCTGGCTCTCGATGATTATCGATTTGGTGAATATGTCCAGATTATTTATGATTTTATTTGGGGTGAATTCTGTGATTGGTATATCGAATGGAGTAAAAAAGACCTCTACCAGGGAAGTCCGGAAGAGAAAAGGAAGACCCAGTCGGTTTTAGTTCAAGTGCTTTCGGGAATTCTTCAACTTCTTCATCCCGTAGCACCATTTATTACTGAAGAAATCTGGCACTCTCTCCCGATGAGAAATGATAATGATGCGCTTATCATATCCGACTGGCCAGTTCCGGAAAAATCGTGGTTCAATGACCAGAGTGAAAAAGCTATCGGATCAATCCAGAATTTGATACGAGAAATACGATTTTTAAGAGCAGAACTGGAGATTTCTCCCGCTGAAACCTGTCGGGTGCAGCTTGGTTTTCATCAATCGGATAATCGGGTTATAATCGAGGAACATTTGGGATACATTGAACAACTGGCAAAATGTGAGATAATAAAAACTGATGTTGAAATCTCAAAACCCGGAGGCGCGGTGACTGGGCAAGTTGATGGGATAGATATCTTTTTAATGATCGAAGGATTGGTGGATATTAAGCGGGAACTGCAGCGGTTAAATAAAAAGCATAAAGTTCTTAGCGAGGATGTGGAAAGAATTCAAAAACGTTTTGAAAAACCAGATTTCTTGGAAAAAGCTCCCCAAGAAGTGATAGAAAAAGATCAGATTCGTTTAGAGAAATTATTAAGCGAGGCGCAACGCCTCCAGAAATTAATAGAGGGGATAATGAACCAATGAAGCAATTTCGGAAAAGGCGGGACCCAGTTGAGTTGATTATTCTTCTTCTCGGTGGTTTTTTAGTGGTAATGCTGGCTTTTTTTATGGCGCGGGGAGATTTGGATGCCTATACTCAGCTTCTCCTTCAGGGAGGAGTCAAAGAAGAAACAACTCAAATAGCGGAAAGACCTTTAGTTGGAAGCGATTATCCTGAAGAATTTGAAGAAATAACTACGACCAGTCAAATTCAAAAGGGGTTGATAATTGAAGAAGAGAGAGAAGTGAACCAAGAAAAGCCACAAGTAACTACTGCTCAGGAAGCAGTTTTAGCAACTCCATCACCACCTCCATCTCAACCCAAACCAACGCCGACACCGGTTCCTCCCCAGTCGACACCACCACCGACCGGGAGTTTTTATTTACAAGCGGGGGCATTTTCCAGTGAAGGCAATGCCAATAATATGGTAAATACCCTCAGAGAGATGGGGTTTGGGGCAACCGTTGAAAAATCAGCTAATTTGTTTAAGGTAAAAGTTTACGGTTTTAAAACCAAACAAGAGGCATCTGAAGCGATACAAAAAATCAAGTCGAAAGGAATTGATGCCTTTATCGGTCAATAAGGAGAGAGGTTTCCAATGACCCTACGTGAAATCAAAGACCTTCTACAGGCTGAAATATTAACTGGAGAGGAATTATTAGATATCGAACCGACCTCGATTTGCGGGAGCGATCTTTTAAGCGATGTGCTGGCTTTCACCAAAGAAAAATCACTACTACTTACCGGCCTTACCAATTCACAAGTTATCCGGACAGCTGAAATGAGCGATCTGATTGGTATCGTTTTTGTTCGAGGCAAAAGACCGGATAATGCAACCATCGAATTAGCAACCATCAAAAAAATACCCCTTTTGACAACTCGGCTGCCCATGTTTGAATCCTGTGGGAGATTGTATCAGGGAGGAGCTCGAGGGTGTAGCGAAGTAAAGTAATGGACCAACATCAACCCCACATTGAAATCAAAAAGGAAATTACTGGAGGTGATTTTTCAAACGCTGGAGGAATATCCAGCGAACTGAAAAATATCCTCCAACAAGCTGGTTTACCGCCGCAATTTATCCGACGGGTGGTAATCGCTACTTATGAAGCCGAGATGAATGTGGTAATCCATGCCTATCGGGGAACATTTTCCACATCAATTTATCCTGACCATGTACAAGTGGTTCTTGAAGACGAAGGACCGGGGATTCCTGATGTTGGCTTAGCCTTTCAAGAGGGATTTTCAACAGCACCAGCCCATATTCGAGAAATGGGTTTTGGAGCAGGGTATGGACTCTCGAATATGAAGAAGTGTTCAAACCAAATAGACATCCAAACCAAGGTTGGAAAAGGGACCAAGGTAATGATGGTTTTTTGGCTTGATTCATCCCAAGTAGGTTCGTCTGCTCCTGATCAAAAAGAAATGCCATAAAATTTAATTAGGGGAATTCCCACCCGTTTTTTCTCCGACAAAAGAAAAGAGGGTGAAAGTATTGAATCCAGAAATTTTTCATTCCGTTCTTTTAGATGAAGAAAAATGTAAGGGTTGTACTCATTGTATTCGAAGATGTCCAACCGAGGCTATTCGGGTGAAGCGAGGGAAGGCTCGCATCGACGAGGATCGTTGTATCGATTGTGGTGAGTGCATCCGAACTTGTCCCAACCATGCTAAATACGGCCAAACCGATTCACTGGAATTGTTAAAAAATTTTAAATATACGATCGCTTTACCGGCTCCAGCTTTTTATGCCCAGTTTAAAGGGAATCTTTCTCTCGGCAAACTATTGGGTGGCTTAGTTAAGTTAGGTTTTAATGAAGTATTTGAAGTTGCCTGGGCAGCTGAAATTTTAGCCGATGAAATTGATCGATACCTGAAAAAAACCAACCTGGATATTCCCATTATCTCCTCAGCCTGTCCAGCGGTTGTCAGGTTGGTGGAAGTTCAATTTCCCTCGCTGATCGACAATCTCCTTCCTCTTGACTCTCCCTTGGGTTTAGCAGCTAAAATAGCTCGAAAGCAAGCCATGGAAAAAGGCTTCAAGCCCGAAGAAATTGGGGTATTTTTTATTACTCCCTGTCCGGCTAAGGTGATGGAGGTCCGACGCTCAAGTGGAACGCTTGAACGAATTGATGGCGCCATTTCCATGTCGAGTATTTATCCCCGCTTAATCAACGATATCGACAGTCTTCCCGAAGAATCATCTTGCCAACTGGCTTCCTGGAAGGGCATTGGGTGGGCTCGTTCAGGAGGAGAACAAGAATCCCTTGGCGAAGGGGAATATATGGCAGTGGATGGGATTCATAACGTGATTTCAGTTTTTGAAAAGATAGAGATGGGAGAACTCAAAAAAGTTATCTATTGTGAAGCCCAAGCCTGTGTAGGAGGCTGTATTGGAGGAGTTTTTGCCGTCCAGAATCCCTTTATTGCTAAAGTCAACGTTAACCATCTGATCAAAAAGCATTCCACTCCTCAACCTCCAGAAAAACATCAGTTGGAAGAGTGGAGAAAAGAGAAAACTTTCCAAAGAATTCATCCTTATGAAATTCGGGATGTGTTGAAGCTGGATAATGACTATCGTAAGGCGATTGAAAAATACCAGCAAATTGAAAAGATACTGGAAAAACTTCCCGCCCTTGATTGTGGCGCCTGTGGTTGCCCAACCTGCCGATCGCTCGCCGAAGATATTGTCAGAGGAAAAGCCCAAGAGATCGATTGTCCCTTCTTGTTACGAGAAAAATTATGTGAAATATCCAAAGAAATTTTTGATTTAGCCAGTCGCGTTCCTCAAACCATGAGTGAAGAAGGAGGAAAAAAGAAAATTGAAAGTCAGTGACATTGTAAAACCGCTGGAAGCTGAAGTTCTTTGTGAGGGAGACCTCAATAATAGTGAAATCACCGGAGGATATTGTAGTGATTTACTCAGTGATTGTATTGCCAATGCCAGTGAAGGGAGTGTCTGGGTGACCATTCACTCTCATCCCAATATCATTGCCGTTGCGGTATTGGTAGGCATGCCTTGTATTGTTATTAGTAATTTTCAAGAAGTTGATCCCCAGACAATAGAGAAAGCCAAAAAAGAAAAAGTAACCCTTTTGCGAACTTCCTTAACCAGCTATCAAGCAGTGGAGGTGTTAACCAAGATTGGTGTTCACGGAACCAAAAAACATGCCTGAAAGGGTCTACCGTGCCGATCTTCATATCCATAGTGTATTATCTCCTTGCGCCGAACGGGATATGTTACCCCATTGTATTATATTGGAAGCCTTGGAAAAACATTTAGACATCATAGCTATTACTGATCACAACTCGTGCGAGAATGTGCAAGTCACTATTTCTTTAGGTGAGCAATTTGGGGTTTGGGTCATCCCGGGCATGGAGGTTGAAACCCGAGAAGAGATCCATTTTCTTACTTATTTCCCCACTTATCAACGGATACTTTCCTTCTATCAAGTCCTGCAGCAATTTTTCCAGCCAATTCCTCTTGATGAAAATCTTTGGGGTGAAGAGTGGGTCATTGGCGCTGCCGGTCAGATTGTGGAAAAGAAAAAAGAACTTTTAACCTTTCCTCTTTCGCTTACCGTTGAAGAGCTGTATCAGTTGGTGGTAATTCAGGATGGAATCATAATTCCATCCCATGTCGATCGAAGCGTTTACAGCATTATTGGAGTACTGGGTTTTCTCCCGCCTTATCCCCCCTTTCCAGTTTTGGAAATTTCTTCGGCTTTAGCAACTTCCAACGCCCGTGTGAAGTTGAAGTTAAACAACTGTCGCTTGGTACGTTTTTCTGATGCTCATGCTTTACCTCAAGTTGGTTTGGTTTATACTGAATTTCGTATGGATCGACCCTGTTGGGTGGAGTTTAAAAAGGCAATTAATCAGATGGAAGGAAGAGATTTTTTTCCTCAAGAGTAGTT
>NZ_DAOLQM010000053.1:0-10040 GCF_035418125.1 Atribacter sp.
AAAACCCAAATAGGAAGGGAATTTAAACCGGTAGTTCTTTTTGAAAGCGACTTTTCCAACTGTGAAGAACTTCAAAACAAAAGCGAGGAAATGAGCGCTCAAGGGTTTAGGGTTTACCGGGTAACGTTTATAGATAAATCTAACTTCTGAGTTAATTCCTGGCCTTTTAAGCGGGGTGAGAATAATGACATTGAAACAAAGAATTAAACAAATGGAAAAGAAAACCAAAATTAGTGAAAAAAATACTCTGTCCGGGGGCGAGATTGCCCAAAGAGGAAAAGAAATTGAGGAGCTATTGGAACAATTAGATACCTTAAAGAAAAGGATAGAAAATCATGAGACTTAATGAAAGATTAAAAAAGCTGGAAAACCAAGCTTCTCCCCTTGATTGGAGCAAGGTTAAAATTTATAGCTGGGAGAATACACCTGAGGAATTCGAGGAATTGGCACGACAAGAAGCAGCCGGTGAGACTATCGTAATAAGGGTAAAGCTTTTAAGCAAAGAAGAAGATATAGAACCACCTGGACCGCATTTGAAAGACGTTAAATTGAAACCCGGGCAAAAAATAGCTATTGTATTGTAATTTATACGCTTTGAGAAGGCACAGGAGCCCTCTTTCTTTTAGTGGGTGGTATGTTTATACCTTTTTAAAAAGATAGAGGGTTTTTGCGACGTTGAGTGCTTATAAAAATGAAATTCAGGGCAATTTTTTAGGGGTGTTTTGTCGCATTATAAAAAGGGGTCCGGAACTTACACATGAGGCAATGTATCCAGAGAGTAAAAAGGTCAATATGGTGGCGGAAAACACGGCAAAGGAACAAAAACAAAGACTGAAAGCGAAATGATTTCGTTTTCAGAAGATACCGCAAATAAGACTGGTTTTTCTGCTCGAACCGTTCAGCAAAAAAGAGGATCCGGAACAATGCAGCAATTAACATTTCAGGCTCTCAAAACGGAATGCGAATTAAACTTGATGTTCCTGAAGTTCCGATTGTCATCGGTTGTTTCACAGCTAAGATAGTATCTCAGGAGGAGCTAAATGGAAAAAATTTGTTTTTTATCGTCCTTACCCGATATCCAATACTGAGATAGCCGAGGTTATTAAATTAACTCTATTACGAGGAAAAGCCTTTAAGGTAACTATAGAAGAAGTTGAGTGAAAATGGCAAAGTATGATTGGTCAAAGATCAAAGCTGAATACATCCATCAAGATATTACACTGGAAGAATTGGCAAAGAAATACAATCGCAGTTTTTCTACTTTAATGAAGCGGTCTGCAAAAGAAAAATGGAATGAAGAGAGGAAGATATATAGCAGAAAATTGGAAGAAAAGAAACAAGAAAAAATGTCAGATATTCTTGCTTCTGAATCAGCGAGCTTTGATGCCAGTTGTCTTCGACCAGCGCAATCGGCAATCGAGCTTATAGAAAAGCGGATAGTGGAAATCAAGAAGAAAGCAACTCTCAGTTACGAAGATACCAAGGAGCTTGAGAAATTGAGCTCAGCGTTAAAAGCCTTTCAATCAGTTGGCAAATGGAGTTTTGGGACTCTATAAAAAAAGGGAATCACCAAGAATAAATGGAGTTTTTGGAGTCTATAAAAAAAGGGTATCGCCACTTTTTCGACACGTTAAGGGTATTTTGTGAGTTTTGCGAGGTGGTTTTCCACCTGGGGAATTGTATTTTTATGATCCATTTACCAGAGGATACCAAAGGGTGTAAACTTTTTGGTATCAAAATTGGTAGGGGTATTAACCAGGGTGAGGGGGGTTATTCGTGAGTGGTGAAAGCTATACCATTAAAGAATTATCTCAAATTACAGGCTATTCAACAAATACCATAAGAGGGTATATCAAGGGTAACAAATTAAAAGCAAATTTGGTAAATGGAAAGTACCAAATTGATCAAGCTGAGGCCGAACGGTTTTTTAAAGTGGGGAATCAAGCTGGTACTACCAGCACTACCAAAATTGATACCAATTTTGATACCAACCTGGTAACAGAACTTAAAGACCGGATCCACCAGTTAGAGAGCGATAAGGCTTTTCTACAAAAGCAAATCCTGGACTTACAAGAGACTATCAAAATGCTTACTATTCGGAAATTACCAGGGTACCAAGAGGATACCAGAGGGGTACTCACCAGGGTAAAAGAATGGCTGGTGGGGAAGAAAGAGAAATAAAAAGGCCTGATTTTTCCCACCACTTTTAAGGAAAAAAGCGATAAAGTGTGAAAAAATTTTTCATATTATCGGTTATTTGTATTATCTTCTGAAATATTCTACCACAGCACCATCATTTTAAACCACCAAAAAAATACCTTTACTATGCTATTTATAGCGATTAAATGGGTAAAAATATGGGAAAAGTGGTGAGGTTCAGGTTCCTATAATCTACATTATGTAAAATAAATATAAGAAAGTGGGGGTAATTTTGTGGAAAAAAGAATGGAAAAGAAAAGAAAATAATGGTATAATGGTAGCACGATTTGAAACCGAAAACAAGGGGGTAGAAAAATGCCACGTGAAATATTGGGTGAGGAATTTTTCACCATTGAGGAAACCGGAAAAATATTAGGGCTTTCCAAGGTAGCGATCAGGGATATGCTGAAAAGAAAAAGGATAGAAGGCCGGAAAATTGGGACCAGGTGGTATTTCACCAAAAAGGATATGAAAGCGTTTTTGGATCGAAAGTCACCACCACCAGGAAGTATAGAGGAAGGCTTAGAAGATATGGGCTTATAATTTTAATTCTACGGCACCTGAGAGGGCAAATAAGGGAGGTTTATTTTAAAAGAGGTGTTATTTATCGAATGGAATTTTAAAAAGGGTTCCTGGGGCATTTGGTGAAGTAATGGAAAAATAGAATACCGTTTTTATTTCCCATCCCAGGGAAAACCTGTAAAAGTGAAAATAGAATACCGGAAATATACCTTTTCGGTACTATAGGGAGAGGATCCGGAATGAAAAGAAAGATACCGGAAGTTTTAACCACAGAGGAACAAAGGGTATTTTTGCGGACCTTCAACCGGAAAGCCCAAACCGGTTTAAGGAACCATGCCATGATGAGACTTATGTTAGACGCTGGTTTGCGCTGTGGTGAAGTGCTGAACTTGCGGACCAGGGATATTGACTGGAAAACCGGAAAGATCCATATTCACCAGGGAAAAGGAAAAAAGGATCGGGTGGTATGGCTGAATGATGACGCCTTAGAGGTCCTGAGGCAATGGAAAGCGATAAAACCGGAAAGCGATCTTTTATTTACCACCTTAAAAGGGGGAAAGATTAATGATCGCTATGTGAGGGCATTGGTAGAACGAAAGGCCAAACAGGCGGGAATTGAAAAAGATATCCACCCTCACACCTTACGCCATACCTTCGCAACCGATATTTATCGGGAAAGCAAGAATTTAAGGTTGGTTCAAAAAGCCCTGGGCCATTCTTCAATCAAGATTACAGAAATTTACACTCACATAATTGATGAAGAACTAGAAAGAGGTATGAAATACTTTAGAAAGATATCATAAAACGGGAGGGAAAAAAAATGAAACCAATTAAAGTTTTAATCCATTGGTATTTGGGGCAAGGATTGGGACTACAAGGGAAATTTTATAACAAGTCTAAACGGGAGTGGCAATACGTTAGCAATCCACCCTCAACCATGTGGGAGGCTTTTCTTGAAATGAAAACATCAAAAGGATTAGCTTGCACAAAGTGTGAAGAAGTATTTTTTGAGCGTCCAGGCTGGGGGATGGGTGACGTTTGGGGAGAATATGAACTACATGAAGGAATTCATAAAAATTCAATATGAGGAGAAAAAAGGAGAGAAAAATGGATCTATTTTTTATTAAAAAGTTGAACAACCATTTAATTCTATGCCTGGATGGTAAAGAACTAATTTGTGAGCGCTATTGATGAATTTAAAAAAGAAGCTTGAATTTTTCCACGGGCATTATACAATATATAGATAATATAAAATAAAAAAATACTAAATATTGTGGTATAATAAAAAGGAATGCCCGGGGAACTTGCGGCGACAAGCCCGGGCAGTGGGTGAATGGTTAACCCTCCAGGTTTTCCATTCAAAAATGAGCACCTTCATTTTAACCCACTTGCCCGAATTTGTCACCCCCCGAAAAAATAATGGAGGTGATCTTTTTTGGAGAACCCATTAAAAATCATTTTGGAAAAAAACAATTTAACGCCCAGGATGTTATCAATAGCCACCCAAACCCCAGTTTCTTATATTTATAACACCCTATCGGGGTTGAACCCGATACCGGGAAGAATATTGGAATTCTTTAAAAACATTGGAATTGATACCGCATACCTCATTAAAGAATTCGAGGAATACCGGCACCACCAGCAGCAGAAGATCATAAAAGAAATTACACAAAAGGGAAAAAATAAATGAGTTTAAATGATGAAGAACTTCAAAAACTAAAGGAGCTGGATCCTGATTTATTTTCCTTAATTGCTTTGCTTTCGAGGGTTAAAATTCCACCCGGAGAAATTGGGGAAACGTTAGAACAAATCAATAAAAATATTGAAAACCGGCTGAGGAACTTGCCAAACAATCTTAATCCGGATGAGTTATTACAAATCATAAATAATATCGTTATTGAAACAATTCCAGAAGAAATTAAGCAACAGATTGGATCAAAAAGTATTGAATTATTAATGAATATCGTTTCGATATTTATTGATATTGCTTTTACCACTTTAACCCTTACGAAAATTAAAAAAGAGATCGAAAAAATTGCAAGTACAACCCCAGAAAAAGATGAAGCTATTCGGAATCTGAATCGAATGCACGCAGAAAGCCAAAAAAAGAAAAACAAAATCATAAAAAAATTTATTGATCTTTTCTCCAAAAATCTCTCCTTGAAAGAGCCAGAAACCACCTCGCCATTTATAAATGGATTGGCGCCCTTTGCCAGTAATCCCACGGCCTTTGGAGCAACAAAGGCATTTTTATCGAAAAATTGGAAAGAAGACGATGAGGGACGCCCTTATTTTATCCATGCCATAGAAGGCGAAAGACTAAAAGGAAAATTTTCATACCAAGTTATTTTAAAGCAAGGCATACCAATTGAGCTGGTTCAAAAGGAACTGGCCTGGGATTTGGTGAATCAATTAGGAATCGACACCGCTTGGATCCACTTATTACTTTTATCTTACGCAGCAATTACCACCAAAGAAAATAGAACTTTTTGCATTCCAAGAGAAGAATTTTATAGATGTTTAGGGTTAGCTACGAGGAGAGATTTAAGTCGTGAGGAAAAAGATAAAAAGTGTATTGAAATTCTTAACCAACTCCAATCAATTGGATTGCAAATTTTAAACCTTGAATTCACCGGAAAAATTCAAAGAAAAGGTAGGGAAGTGCAAGCTTTCAATTATCAAAATGGAACCTATCCACTTTGGGATATACATTTAAAAAAGTTCGGTCAAGGGACCCTTGATGTGAAAGATGGAAAATTAGAATGTGACTACAAAGATTGGCAAATAGTGGGGCGTGATGGAATTTGGGGGGATATCTTTTTGCATGGCGAACCCTCAATGAGGCAGTTTGGGTTTTTGGCCAGAGAAATGCTCGAGAAAGTGGAACGCCAAAGAGATAGCATAAGTGCCACCCTGGCCGTCTTATTAACCTTCAAAACCCGGTTTGAATGGGGCAAAAATTTTGAAATTTCCAATCAGGAGATCATTGAATTTTCCGGCCGAGAAACTCAACCCGAAGACCGCAAAAAGCGGGGAGAAATTAAAAATCAAGTTATTAATGCCATTTTGGAACAGGAAAAATGGGGATGGCAATTTAATTTTAATTCCTGGCCGAAATATCTCAGGCCAGGTGAACAAGTAGGGAGAATTAAAAAAAGATATTGGGACGAATTTTTAAATTGCAAAACCCTTTTTATTCCACCCCCTCCTCTCAAAGAAATAAGCCAAAATTGCAAATATTTACCCCCAATATCAAGAAAAAATAAAGCAACCAAGACAAAAGCCTGGACCGGGGAAGAAATTCGAGAGTTAAGGCAATCGTTAAAATGGACAGCGAAGCAGTTAGCCAATTATTTGGGAATTTCAAATTCTATGATGAGCCGGTTAGAAAGCAATAAACGAGCGGTTAAGCCGGAATATAAAAAGAAACTCCAATTCCTGGAGAAGAAAAAAAAAGATGAACAACCCAAATGATTGAACTTTGACAACCCATTGACAACCCATTGACAACTTGGCAACAGGTAAAAAATTTATCAAAAATAGTAAGAAGCCTATTCACAGAGCGAAAAAAAGGAAAAAAATGAATTGACAAAAATGCTCGAAGTGCCCGACAAAAATGCTCGAAGTGCCCGACAAAAATGCTCGAAGTGCCCGACAATAATTTATTTCAAAAACTTTGGTAATGGTATCCATAGAGCAAAAAAATGAAGTTTTCAAAAAATTCCAAAAACCCCTATAAGTAAAGTAGTAAAGTACACACCCACACGTCTGTAAAACCGTGTGGGGTGTGACTTTCCTTGAGAAAAAGAGTTGACAAAGGGCGAAAATGAAAGAAAGGAGATCGAAGAAATGCCAGAAAAACACACGCTTGAGGTTGATTATTATGATCCCATCCTGGAAAGATCGTTATTGGCAGCGATAGCGAAGAAACCAGATCTTTTTTATGAATTGATTGATTTACTTACCCTTGAGATATTTGGAAACCCTGAGAATCGCAATTTTTATTCTCAAATTGAAGCGGCAGCGAAAAATGATAAACCCATGCCTGTGATAGAGGGAGAACCAACCGAGAATCCACGGGGGGCAGCTGAAGAACTCATAAACCTGTATCAAAAAAGGTTAATGGCAAAGGCTATAGAAAATGGGATAAAGCTAATAAAAGAAAACCGACAAACGGGTGAGATCTTAAATACTATCCAGGAAGAATTAAATAGATTGCAACAAGCAATTTTAGAACTAAAATCCGGTGAATGTTTTTCACTTGATGAATTATTTCCAAAAGTTGTAGAGGATGCAAAAAATAAAGAGGAAATGAAAAAACAAAGGAAGGCAATTGGCTTACCAACTGGAATTCAAGAAATTGATGATCTTTTAGGTGAGTTACAACCTGGGATCCATTTATTAGCAGCTGAACCGGGAGCCGGTAAAACCACCTTTGCCTTACAAGTGGCAATTAAAGCAGTTGAAACTGGATACCCAGCCCTCTTTATTAGCTATGAGGAATCCTTGCAAACCCTTGCATTAAAAGCAGTTTGTCAGCGTTTAAATTTAAATGGCGGAAACTTTATTTTAAAAAATTACCGGGAGGGAAAGGGAAATATTGAAGAATTAAAACAAGCTCAAAGGGGAATTAATTTAAATAAGTTATTTTTCCTTGAGGGAAATTCACGCTTGAGGGTTTCTACTGTAAAGGCTAAAGCCTTGCAGATCATGGCAAAGTATAGGGCGGAAAAAATTTTAATTGTGGTCGACTACCTTCAAAGATGGTCCGCAATTCAAACCCCCGAAGACGAAAACCGGAGGGAATATCGGCATATTGTGGGCGATCTGGTTTCTGAATTGAGAGAATTGGCAAACCGGTTAAATAGCCCAGTATTGATTATTTCCAGCCAAAATAGGCAACAACAAGGCTCACCAAGCCTAACCTCATTTAAGGAAAGCGGCGATATTGAATATTCAGCCGATACGGCTATTTTTTTAATTAACAATAAAGAAAAATGCGTAGACGGCCGAAAAGTTAAGCTGCAGATCTTGAAAAATCGGTTTGGAGATATTGGAGAAGTTGAAATGATATTTAAACCGGCTAAATCAATTTTTAGGGAGAAAAAGGTTAATGGTTGATAATGTTACCTTATCCTTGAGAGAGATTGAGAACTACCGGGGTCAGGGAAAAGGGAAGCCATCTGGTAAGTATTTGAGATTTTTTTGCCCGATTCACGGAGGAGATCATCAAAGAAGTTTTCAACTGAATTTAGAAACTGGCCATTTTAAATGTTTTACCTGTGGGGCCTGGGGGTATCTCGAAGAATCTAAAAAAGAATGGAGAAAGGATAAGATCCAACCTTATCATGAGCCGATCCCAAAGCCCGAGGAAGTGAAACCCAGGCCGGAATTAAGGTTAATTCTTGAGGAACTTCAGAAAGCATTAAAAGGGTCCTGGGGTGAAAAATATCTTGAGAGGCGAAAAATACCTTTATCAATTGCTCAAAGTTGCGGGATAGGGTATGCGGAATCAGGTAAATGGCCACATCTGGGAAAAGATGGGAAACCAATCTATCAATGGAAATGGGGCCGGCTGGTTTTTCCACATACCAACCTCCAGGGCGAAATCATCAACCTGTATGGCCGAGCGGTAGGAAGTGATGAGAAGACACCAAAGGAAATAAGGCACGATCATTTACCCGGCCATAAAGGAATATTCAATGCCCAGGCTTTAAATAGCCCAACGGTTTTTATTTGTGAAGGTGGCTTTGATGCTTTATCACTGATGGCAGCTGGTTATAAAAATTCCTGTGCGGTGTTTGGAGTGAATGGATTACGGTGGTCTTGGGTGAAAGCTCAAAGGGTGGTTTTTTGTTTTGATCAGGATACAGCCGGTAGCCAATGGAAAACCCTGGCCAATGAGGGCTTTATGCTGGGAAAAGAGATTTATTTTTTGCCCAGTGAGGTGTTTGGTGGCTGTAAAGACCTAAATGAATTATGGGTAAAGAAAGAAAAGATTGAGATTGGAGAATGGGAAGAACCGGAAGTTATAACCCGATTGCCAGGGGAAGAAGATGAGATCATGACTATGATTCAAGAAACTTATAGGGTTATATCCGGAATGTATAAGCCAGGTTATTTGGCTTGGTGTGAAAAAGATAATCCCAAAAAGTATCAGGAGATTGAGGAGATCCAAGGTTGTATTGAAGAAGCAGCCGAAAACAAAGATATTGAAAAGTTAAAAATTGAGTTAAATAAATTGGTCGATCTTTTTAAAGGGAGGTAAAGAATGAAAGAACAAGAAATAAACGATTTAATTAATGGATTTATTCGCATGGGTGGATATTATGGCAAATATTCGATGCTATTAATAGATCTTCGCTATGTTATTGAAGACCACCAGGAGAAAACAGTTAATGAGTTATTAAATAGCGAAATGTATAAAAAAACGCTTGAAAAACAAATGGAGATAGAAAAAGAAATAGGTAGCAATGCAGAGGAAGATGCCAATCTTTTTAGAAAACTTTTCTATTTACCGAAGTTTAAGAAAGTATGGGGCGAAGAAGCGAAAGAAGCAGAATATAAATTTGAGCAAGAGTTAATGAGTTATTTTATGAATATCCGGGACAATCCATTATTTGAATTGGCAATTAAGGAATTTATAGAATTAGGAGAAATACCTAACATTGATTCAACCCAAAAGGCCTTTGATTTTTTGCTTTCTCTTTATCTGTATAAGAAAAAAGGGGACTGGAAAGCGGAGATGGAAGCCTGGGAAACGGAGCAAGAAGAAAAAAGTATAAAAGAAGCCCAGGAACATAATAAACGTTTATATGAGGAACTATTGAAAAAAATTCACACGAAAAACAGTAAGAATGATTTAGTTTAAAGTGTTTTTAAAATGAAGAAATGAAAGGAATTAGCCCAAAATGATAGAAGTTAGCAAAAAATTAGAGCGGAAAAAGGAAAAGGCCATAGCTTGTCTTATCACCCAACCCACCATTACCCTGGCCGCACAAGAGGCGGGGATATCTCAAAGTACCATGTTTCGATGGTTGAATGACCCGGAATTTCAAGCAGCCTTTCGGAAAGCTAAAAAAGAAATAGTTGGTCATGCCCTCACTCAGGTTCAAAAGTCTGTAACCAAAGCAGTTGATACTTTGCTTGAGGTAATGGGTAATGGGGTGGTGGAAAGTGCCAAGGTATCAGCAGCCAAAACCATTTTAGAATTGGCAATAAGAGCGGTAGAAATTGAAGACTTAGAGGAACGCTTAGAAGCCCTGGAAAAGAGGATGATGGATAATGAATGCCATTGAGCAAAGAATAAAACGCCTGGA
>NZ_DAOLQM010000054.1:0-10010 GCF_035418125.1 Atribacter sp.
AATAAAAATTAAAATTAAACCAGCGATGATTGTTATATCGGCAATATTAAAAGTTGCCCATATTGATGGTTCAAAAAAGTCAATTACAAATCCCCAACGTAAACGATCAATGAGGTTCCCCCAAGCTCCGGATAAAAACAAACCGGCTCCTAAAAAAAACCACCATTTCCAGTTGCCAAGAAATCGTAGCATGAAATAAATAAAAGCAATGCTTATCGCTATGGTAATAATTAAATGAGCAGGTGGATTTAAAAGACGAATTCCAAAAGCACTTCCAACATTCCTTCTCAGGGTGAGATCAAAAAAACCAGGAATGATTTGGATGGTTCGATTGGTTAAATTATTCAGCGCCCACCATTTGGTTGCTTGATCGAGTAATAAAAAAATAAAATAACTGATTAGAAAAATAACGAAACAACTCCCAGAACAACTTCTTCCTTTATACTGCATCACTTTTGGTCATCTTCCAAATCCCGAAAAGAAAATAAGGTGACATCTTCGGGAGGATGAATCTGGTTTTGGTCGATTTTTTCCGGTTCAGGGGTGTTCATTTCCGCTGGTTGCTCTTTCCAGTCAATGCTATCAAGAAAAGTCTGAAGGAGAGATTTAAAGCGAATCTGAAACAATCGATATTTTTCTTTGAGTTCCGAGTAACTGACCTCGATTTCTTTCTTTTTTTTCAAAGCTTCATCAACAATTCGATTCCCACGTATCTGAGCTTCCTTTAAATGCATTTGTGATTCTCGACGAGTCAGTTCCTTCTCGATTTCTAATTGTTTTTTCCATTCTTCTAAAGTTCCCTCTAAGTGTTTTGCATATTGGGACAGTTCGTTCACTTTCCGCCTATATTCTTCATTCTCCTGTAATAATTTTTCCTTTTCTTTTAGTACAGCTTCAACCGCTTCTGCAATTTCCTCAATAAATTCGTTTACTTCATCTTCATTATACCCACGGAAAGAACGACTGAATTCAATTTCTAAAATATTTTCCGGTTTCAAGTCCATTCCCGTCACTCCTCAGCCATGTTATTTTTTGCTCGCTTACTGGCAGTCTCAATTCCGTCCATAACAATACCTCTAAAACCTGACAACTCCAGTCGTTTTATTCCGGCAATGGTTGTTCCCCCAGGAGAACAAACCATATTTTTTAATAAACCAGGATGACAATTTTTTTTCTTCAACCAGGTTGCTGTTCCTAACATGGTTTGAATTACCATTTTTAAACTTTTTTCCCACGGTAAACCAATGTTCACACCAGCATCCATCATTGCCTCTAAAAAAACCGCCACTAACCCCGGCCCGCTCCCACTCAAGGCAGTAATCTGATCAAATTCTTTCTCTTCGGCTTCAAACACCCAACCCAGCGAAGAAAATAGAAATAAAAGGTCCTCGCGATTTTCTTCGCTCACCCGGGAGTTAAAATGAAGGGCAACAACGCCCTCTCCAACCTCTACGCCCAAGTTCGGCATCATTCTGACAATAGGTTGACCTTCTCCTAAGTATTTCTGCAATTGCTCCTGATTAACTCCCGCTGCCAGGGAAATGAGTATTGAGTTTTTAAATTGAGTAAGGTCTTGACAAACCAATTTGACTTGATTGGGCTTCACCGCTAAAAAAATGAGGTAAGGTTCCGACTTCACCTCATTTAAATCGGCTACATAAGATAAACCGAGCTCATTAGCTATCTGTATCGCCTTAGGTAATACTTTATCATAAAGGCAGAAATCATACTTGTTATGCCATTTGTCAAGACAAAGTCCTCGTGTCAGAGCACTCCCCATATTACCACAACCTACCACTAAAATGGATTGTTTCACCTAATAGCTCCTTTCTCCAAATAGACAACGTCCTAACCGAAGATAGGTTGCACCTTCTTCAACCGCTATTGGATAATCATCACTCATTCCCATTGATAAAGCCAAAGTTGGAGAAATCCAACTATACTTTTTACTCTCTACTTCTTCCTTGATTTGATAAAGCTCACGAAAAACTCGACGAATTTCTTCAAGACTTCCTTGAGGCCCAATGGTCATTAACCCACTGACTCGAATATGTCGATAAAAGTGCAAAGATTCTAAAAAAGGGACGACATCTTGTTTCTCAAGCCCAGCTTGGATTTCTTTGCCAGTCAAATTCACCTGTACCATAACCGGATAACAATCCTCATTTGACATTTCCAAGCGTTTTTCTAAGGTTTGAAACTGATTTATCCGGTCTAAAGAATGAATATACTGAAAATATTCTACCACTTTTGGAATTTTGTTCCTCTGGAGCTGTCCAATAAAATGCCACTCTATTGGTTCTTTTCGAAAAGAAATTTTCTTTTGCTCGGCTTCTTGAATTCGATTTTCACCAAAACGATTCAATCCGCAGGAAAAAGCTTCTTGCATTTGATCGACACCAATCCCTTTGGTTACGGCAATGATTTTAATCTCATCGCTTTTTCTACCTGATTTTTGGCAGGAACGTAAAATATTTTCCTGTACAATTTCTAATCGTTTTTGAATGTATCTATTCATCATTTTCGATCCGGTTCCCCTTCATTTCCCTCACAACCTTCTCTCATGGTTATCAATTATTGACCAGGGGTATAAATCGCCTTCCCAGGGATGTCTTGGCCATTCGTCAAATTCTCGTCCCATTTTTTTCAATACCGTTTTCCATTGATTAAAAACCAAACCATTTTTTTGCTTCATCAGATTTGGTATCTCCTGAGCCAAGAAACGATCAGCTCGAGCCAAAAGGAGCTCTATCCAAGCAACCCGTAGACTTTCACCCGAAAAGCGAATTTTCATTTTTTTCAGCCCAGTCTCAAAAAGTTCTCTCTCTTTCTTCCAAGCTAAGAATGAAAGAGACTTCATATTCTCCAAATCGGTATGAGGTTTTGGAACTAAAAAACTGTAAGAAACTGATAATTGATGTTTTGAATTAATTTTACGACTTAATTTATGAATAAAATCCAAATCCTTTTCAGCAGAATGAAAAGCCTTCCCGATCATAAAATAGAGCTTCACTTTCGGTATTCCCGACTGGAAAATATTTTGGATGAGATCCGTCCACTCCTCGTCATCCAGACCTTTCCCAAAATATTGGCGAGTCTCGGCATCTCCGCTTTCTGGCGCCAGGGTAAGGGTTTTTATTCCACATTTTACCAAATAAGAAAGATATTCCCTACGACGAGAGAGAGTAACCGCAGAGAGAGAGGAAAAATTTACTGTGAAGGCGTTTTTTATTGCATATTTTATGATATCCTCCCATTGGGGATGGGAAAGCACATCCGACCCGATAATTCCCAGATGTGAAGTAAATTTTTCTAAATTATCGATCATCTTCATAACCATTTCAATTGGTCGCTGACGCAGAGGGCGATAGATAGCCCCGCCAGCACAAAAACGACAGCGATAACTGCACCCCCGGTTGATTTCCATCAATCCCATATTTTTAAAAAATGATTGAGAAGTATAAATGTGAGAAAAGACCTCAAAGCGGCTTACATCAACCCTTTGTTTTTGAATCCGCTCTGGAACACCGCCGACTTTTTCAAAGCCTTTAAAAATTGAGCCCTTAACCATGGGAAAATAAAACCGCGGAACATAGACACCGGGGAAACGGCTTAAATAAAAAAGGGTTTCTTGGCGGCTTAAGTCGAGGTCTTGTGCTTCTTCCCAAGCAGTCAATAAATCGGGAAGGCTCTCTTCACTTTCACCAATAAAAACGATATCAGCAAAAGGTGCAATAATCTCCGGATTCAAGGAAGCCAGCGGACCACCCACTAAGACCAAAGGTTGGTTTTCTGCCCGCTTATTAGCATAAACCTCCAACCCTGAATCCATAAACAACTGAACTAATGAGAAAATTTCAATTTCAAAACCAAGAGTCAACCCAACAATGTCAGCTTCAGCTACCGGAATACTTTTCTCGAAAGTTCGAATCCCAGTGTCGGTAAATAATCTTTCGACCCTCCATTGAGGGCTATCAAAGACGGTCTTTAAAACCGATTGATACCCGAGATTCGCCATTCCCATTTCATAAGGGCCAGGAAAACACCCAACAAAAAGATACTTCCCCATCTTATTGTTGAGGGACAAACCCCGTTCCAGGTTCTTCAAATGGGTAATATTCAAAATCATTTCATTTTTTTTCTCATAAAAGCAGGTACATCCAGATCATCGAAGGTAAAAGAATCAGCTACCTCCCTTTGGAATATCTCCTGCGTCTCCTCGTTTTCCTTTTCTCCACCGTGATCAAATCCAGTGGCAATAACTGTAATTTTTAACTCATCTTTTATATTTTTATCAATAACAGCGCCAAAAATGATGTTGGTTTCATCCGAAGCAGCACTGCAAATAATCTCCGCTGCTTTATTTATTTCCAAGATTCCCAAATTTGGTCCACTGGTTATATTAAATAGTATGCCTTTGGCTCCCTTAAAAGATGTTTCCAAAAGTGGACTGGAAATTGCTACTTTTGCTGCTTCAGTTGCCTTATTTTCTCCACTGGCCCTACCGATACCCATTAAAGAAGTACCAGCATTGGCCATTATCGTCCGGATATCAGCAAAATCTAAGTTAATAATGCCTGGAACATTGATTAAATCAGAAATGCTCTGTACCCCTTGGAGAAGAATATCATCTACCATCTGAAAAGCTTCGACAATCGAGGTGGTTTTCTCGGTAACTTGAAGTAAGCGATCATTGGGAATAACAATCAGAGCATCCACCACTTTTCTGAGCTGCTCTATCCCCTCTTCGGCTTGACGGTTTCTTTTCCGTCCTTCAAAAGCAAAAGGTTTTGTGACAACGGCTATCGTTAATATTCCCAACTCGCGAGCAATATTCGCTACCACGGGAGCTCCACCGGTTCCGGTTCCACCACCCATACCAGCCGTTACAAAAACCATATCGGTGTTTTCTAATACCTGGTAGATTTTATTTCTATCTTCTTCTGCAGCTCTCCGACCAATTTCCGGGTTGGCACCAGCTCCAAGACCACGAGTTAATTTCGAACCGATTTGGAGCTTAACACCAGCCAGAGAACGTGATAACACCTGGGCATCGGTATTGAGTGCAACAAATGATACACCCATTAATCCTGACTTGACCATTCGGTTTACGGCATTCCCTCCACCGCCTCCAATACCGAAAACCTTGATCACAACATTGTTATTTTCTCCGGCATTTCCTTTCGCCTTAGACATCTCAGTAACCCCCAGTAATTATCCCATCATGAAGAAATCCTTTAATTTATTAACCATTCCATGAATTTTTCCAGAAGATCCCTCGCTAAAACGATGATCTGTTTTTCTTTCCTGGCCTTCAGTAAGGGCTAATTGCAATAGCCCACAAGAAGTTGAAAAAATTGGACTGGATATTACCTGCACCTGTCCCAAGTAATTTTTACTTTCCGGAAATCCAATCCGAACCGGCATATTTAAGAGCGATGAGGCAAATTCATTGAGCCCTCCCAAAAGGGAAGAACCTCCAGTGAGAACAATCCCTCCCCGTAATACCGTCGACATTCCTGAGGCTCGAATTTCCCTTCTAATCATTAAAATCATTTCCTTCACTCGAGCTTCAATTATTTCACAGGCAAACTTCCTCTTTACCGACCGCAGAGACTTCATGCTAATATCTTTGACTTCAATCATTTCATCATCAGGCACATATTTACTATAAACGCTTCCATATTGGAGTTTTAATCTTTCTGCCTCGTCGCGGGATGTCCGGAGACCAATTGCCAAATCAGATGTAATCAGCTCTCCCCCAACCGGTAAGATATTGGAATAATAGATTGAATCATTGTAGAATACCGCAATATCGGTTGTTCCTCCGCCGATATCTATTAAAACCGTTCCTGCTTCCTGCTCACCAGAGGTCAATACTGCCAAAGCCGAGGCATAGGGTTGAAATACCGTTCGATAAACCTCATATCCCACACTTTGAAAGCATTCAACTAAATTGTGGAGATGGTTCTCCTCGGCGGTGACTACATGGGCATTCACTTTTAAACGAGTCCCCACCAGTTTACGTGGATGAGCGATCCCTCGCTGATCGTCTAACGAAAACTCCTGAGGGATAACATGAATAACCGCCTGACCATCGCTGGCTATCTGGGCTCGAGTTCCCTCAATGACTTTTTCAATATCTTTTTCATATACCTCCCGACTGACTTTTCCAAGAAGTATTTCATTTTCAGCATTCCTGGAAGTGACATAATCACCAGCAATCCCAGTATATAAAAAATTCGGCTCTTCTTTGGCTACACTCAAGGAATTGAGAAGAGACTCTTTTATCGAATGGGAGGCCTTTTCAACATCAACAACTTTTCCTTTTTTTATCCCAGACGAAGAACTTAATCCAATACCTAATATCTCGATTCCATTGGATCGAATCTTCCCGATTAACGTACAGACCTTGCTGGTTCCAACATCAACCGCTGCAATAGTTGGATTTGATGTCTCAATATATTTAAATAATTTCAAAAAACTTCCTCCTCGTCTTGGATAAGAACAATGTCCTTTTTCATGCGCAGATCAAAACCGACCACTTTGAGAGCTTTTACCTGAACTTCTCTCAACAAGGGTTTCAAAACCGGGACTTTTTCTTTTAAATTTTGAACACTCTCACACTTGATAAATATATCATTTTGAAGTTGTAAAATAAACAGATTATTATGAACCATTTTTACCAGCTTCAAAGGTGTATCAAAATCGCTCATCCAAGTGCGAATAACCTCTAAAGTTATTGGAATCGAATCATATTCGAGGGATGGTACAAAAAGAGAAATCAATTGATCGGGATTATCCGATGGAGTATTCACTCTCACCCCTTGATCATCTACATAAAACCAGGTATCTCCAACCACAACTTTTGCCAAGGGAGCTCTTTCCACAATTTCGATTCGAATTAAATGAGGAAAAACTTTTTGAACTTTTACACTTTTTACGTCGTTAATTTTTTTGATCCGGTTTTCAATTTCCCAACTTCTTAAACCAAAAATACTCTGTCCAACTTGAATACCCGAGGCATTTGCGATGTATTTTACCGATAGAGTCCGATTACCGATCACCTCGATCTGGTTCACTGCAAATAGATTCCCTCTCATGAAGAGGCTAAAAACCAACCAGGCGATAACTCCTAGAACAAGATAAAAAAAAAGAGTTTTAAAAAAAACTGTGACTTATAATATTTCATTGCCATACCTCGATTTCATTTTCCAAAAAAATATTTCTTTCTCGTTGAACTTCTTGGCGAATCCAATCTATCAGTACTATTACATCACGTGCTTTCGCTGATCCACGATTGATAATAAAATTGGAATGTTTCTCAGAAATTTGAGCGAAACCGGTTCTTAGCCCTTTAAATCCCATTTGATCAATGATTTTAGCCGCATAGTCACCGGGTGGATTTTTAAATACACAACCGGCCGATGGCCAACCTACCGGCTGAAATTGTTTGCGGAGAAGGCTATATCGACGAACATTATTTCTAATGTTTTCTGATTTATCAGAAAAAAGTTGAAAAATGACTTTCAAAATCGTCAACCTATCTTTCTTCAATGATGATCCTCGATAAAAAAAATCAATCTTCTCTCTCTTCAACCACTCTATATTACCATTATTATCCATGACTAAGATTTCTTGAATTAAATTGCTGATTTCCTGTCCAAAACAACCGGCATTAATCCGTACCGCCCCCCCCACCGTTCCAGGAACACCAACTAAAAATTCAAATCCTCCTAAACTGTGGCCAAGAGCAAAACTTACTAAATGAGAAAGAGCAACACCAGCACCACTTTCAATCCGATGGTTTCCGAGATAATTCATTTCGGAATACTCACCAGCAAGACGAATAACTACACCAGAATAACCTTGGTCGCTTACCAGAATATTTGATCCTTTTCCCAGAATTTTCCAGGGACAATCCAGTTCTTGCATTTTAAAAAATAAATTGGGGAAAATGACACTCCTTAAAACATCAACTAAAGCTATAACCCGGCCACCAATTTTCCAGGTGGTATAAAACTTCATTTCAGCCTGTGGTGCAACAATCAGGTCCGGAGAACCGGCGTACTCTTTCTCAATTGATTTCCATTTTTCCTGCACATGCTGTCGGCTACCTTCCATATATCTCCGGCCCCCATGGTTATCAGAATATTTCCTGGACCTATCAGGTTCTCGGTAATGTTAAGAGCTTCGTCTATGGTTGAAACCATATGAACACCATCATAACCGGCTTTCTTTAATTCATCATAAATTAAATTAGAGGTAATACCTTCAATCGGCTTTTCGCCTGCCGAATAAATGGGAAAGAGGATAACTTGATGGGCTTTCTTTAATATCTCGGCCATTTCTCTATAAAGACGTTTGGTTCTAGTATACCGGTGAGGTTGAAAAATAACGATCACTTTCCCTAAGGTCCGGCTCAACGCTGTTTTTAACACCACACCCATTTCAGTTGGATGGTGAGCATAATCGTCAACAACCAGGGTTCCGTCAACATAACCAATTCGTTCATAACGCCTTTTTACTCCTTTAAACATTTCTAAGGCGCTGGCAATTAATTTTTTATCTATACCAAGCTTGATCCCAACCGCTATGCAGGCTAAGGAATTAATTACATTATGAATCCCAGGAATATTCAAAATAAAAGATCCCAAATCCTGGTTGCGATGCGTCACTCGAAACAAGGAACCTTCTGCCCTTTCTTCAATCATCGATCCGCGAACATCAACTACGCCATTAATCATTCCATAAGTCATTAAATTGGTCTTGAGGGGTTGGTTAAACATCACTTGTACATTGGGATGATCTCCGCAGGCTACCATAAATCCTCCCTCTTTAACGCCATTGGCAAAGGAAATAAAAGCATTCAGTTCATTTTCTTGGCTTCCGTAATATTCCAAATGGTCATCTTCGATATTGGTAATAACCGCGCAGTAGGGATTGAGCTTTAAAAAAGATCCGTCGCTCTCGTCAGCTTCAGATATAAAATACTCCCCATTACCAAAGCGAGCATTCCCCCCAATATCTTCAACTTCCCCACCCACCAATACCGTCGGATCCAGGCCAGCTACTTCTAATAACAGTGAAATCATCGAGGTCGTGGTGGTTTTTCCGTGGGTACCTGCAATAGCTATGCCCTTTTTTTGATTGAGAAAAAAAGCTAACATCTCTCCTCGGTGAATAATGGGTATGTTTCTTTGAATAGCTTCTTGGAGTTCGACATTTTCTGGGGGGATGGCGGAGGAAATAACCACTGCAGATATATTTTTAATTCTTTCTCTTGAATGACCGATAAATACCGGGATGCCTTTTTCCTGAAGTCGACAAGTGTTTTCACCGGAAAAAATATCAGAACCACTAACCTGATATCCCATTTCAAAAGCGATGGTTGCCAAGGCACTCATGCCAGTGCCGCCAATACCAATAAAATAGAGTTCGTTAGGTAATGAGACGAGATGAGCGTTCAATTCATTTCCTCCTACGGATCTCTTTGACAATCATACCAGCAATTCGTGCTGCTGAAAATCGAAAATCTTCATTTTTTTTATATTTTTTTGCTGGAAGCTCTGATAGGCTTCGAATCGCCTGAGCCAAGCCTTCTGGTTGAAGCCTTTTTTCATCGATAATGACCACCGGCTGCTTTTTCCCCAACCATTGGGCGTTATATAATTGGTGGCCTTCAGTTGCTCCTCCAAAAGGTATCAGGACGGCTGGAAGGCCAAAACAAAACAATTCATAGGTGACATTGGCACCGGAACGACTGATTGCTAAGTCGGCTGCTGAATAAAATATTCCCGGGTTGGATAAAACTCGTAAATCAAATAGGGAAATGGGTAAAGCGCCGCCATCTTCATGGCTTCTTGAAAAGATTCATCTCCAGTGATATGGATGACTTGAAACTTCAATTTTTCTATGAATGGTAGTGCTTGCCAAAATGCTTGGTTGATCAGGTGAGAACCCCGGCTCCCTCCAATAATAAGCAGGGTTTTTTTCTGGGGATCAAGACC
>NZ_DAOLQM010000055.1:0-9762 GCF_035418125.1 Atribacter sp.
ACATCTGCCAGCTGGAACCCGGAAAGACATGGCCAGCGGCTGCCTGTATCCCCTTGTGTCCGTCAGAGATGATAAGGTTGACCTTGTCCAGTCCTCTCTCCTTCAGCTCAGAGAAAATATCTTCTCAGGTTAGTTCATCTTCGCAGTCCGCGATTCTGGTGCCAAGGATCTCCCGGAATCCGTCATTGCGGATCCCGGCAATAACGTGGAGTGCCTTATTGATATACCTTATCCCATCTTGAACCTTGAAATAGGAGGTATCTGCGAAGAGATATGGTATATAGGTCTCATTCGGCTGGAAGGGGAACTGATGGACGTTCTGGTCCAGTTCAGTGGCAATCTTCGAGATGTATAAGGCGGAGATCTTCTCGACGCCGGGATAAGCGACAATTTCCTGGATCTTCCTGGTGGAGACTCCTTGGAGATACGACTCCAGAATAGCATTTTCTACGGCCTTCCCGGTAAGGGAATATCATTCGAACACTTTTGTGTGGAAGGGACTATCGCGCAATTGCGGTTTATTAAGAATGCCCTCTCCATATGGTGTCTTGAGCGTCCTCTTGCGATGGCCGTTTCGGTACGTTCTCCTTGAACTCGTTCTCTGGTATCTCCCGACTCCAGCCTGCCGTTCTGCCTCCTCCTGCATCACCTTATTCAAAAACCAGGCGATGAGTTTCTTCATTCTTTCTCCGTTATCGGTAAGATAATGAAGTGCAACTTCCTTTCGATTCCTGCCCTGTATTCACCTGTTTGTCAACCATATAAAGGATAAAGGGCCTTTTCCAATTTTACATCATTTTGTGTACATTTTATAAGGTATCTTTAAATGAGATACTTTCTATTATCTATTATTGCAGGAATACCAATTATTCGCTAAACGTATTGGCCTCATAGGTATAACAAATATTCTCATCAGCCTAAGCGGAATTGTCCTCCTCCCAATCCTTACCAAAACCCTTCCAATTGAGGAATACGGGATATATATTCAGATTACCGTAACCATCGGTCTTTTCCCCGGAGTAGCGATGCTTGGACTCCCCTATACGATGGTTCGGTATCTTGCAGCGGCAAAATCGAGGGAAGAGATCCAGGATGCTTATTATTCAATCGCATGCATAACGGTTATCAGCGCAGGTCTTGCATCAACTGTTCTATTTTTTTTGGCCGAACCCATTGCCGCAGCACTCTTTGATGGCCGGACTACGATCCTCGAGTTACTCGCCCCCATTATCTTTTTGGAATGCATGAATCTCCTCCAGCTAAACTACTTCAGGACATTCTTACAGATCCGGAAATATTCATTTTTCCTTTTCCTCAAAACAGGTCTTCAAATCATTCTCATTGTGATATCTATCCTTACTGGCCATGGTCTCTTGGGTGTGGTAATGAGTTTTTTTGTTACCAGTCTTATTTTATTCCTCATCATGTGCTTTTTCATAGTTCATGGTATTGGCATCACTATTCCAACGTTTCGAAATTTGCGGGAATATCTCTTATTCGGTCTTCCTACAATCCCAGGAAATTTCTCCAGTTGGGTGGTGGATTCAAGCGATAGATATATGATCGCTCTTTTCCTTGGTGCTGCCTATGTCGGTTATTATTCGCCAGGCTACACTCTTGGAAATATTCTCACCATGTTCATCTCTCCATTGGTTTTTATACTACCCGCAATTCTTTCAAAATTATATGAAGAGAACGATCTACAGGCTGTTCAGACGATCCTGCAGTACTCTTTAAAATATTTCCTTATACTTGCAATTCCGTCATCTATTGGTTTGTCAGTTCTTTCAAAACCAATTTTGAGCATATTATCAACGCCAGAAATTGCATCAAATGGTTATTTAATCACTCCATTCACAGCGATGAGTGCAATATTTTTTGGGATATATGCAATCATTGTCCAAATACTCTTTTTAGAGAAAAAGACTATTATTACCGCTAAAGTTTGGATCGTTGCCGCACTTATAAATTTCGGATTAAACCTTTTTGCAATACCTTTCTTTGGGATTGTAGGGGCTGCTATTACGACTTTTTGTGCATTTATTTTCCCTCTTGGTGTTATCCTGTATTATACAAAAAAACATTCTTTTATTGATATTTTCCATGATTTTAATAAAACAATTCTACATATTTTTCTTGCATCGTTATGCGTTATACCAATTATCATAATGATTAAACCAAGTGATATTACATCTTTGATTGTGACAATTATGTTATATTCATTTTTGTATTTTGTTTTTTTATTTATGTTGCGGGAAATTAAGGAGCAAGAAATTCAATTTTTCAAAAAATTGATAATTGCAAAATAATTTTAAGGTATTTATGCGAACTGATTTGTCTTTTCAAGCTATCAAATGATTAAATCCCAATTGAGGGGAGTTCCTTTTTTAATATTTCTTTTTGCTTTCCTCCCAAGGACAAAATCTAAATATTTCGGAGGCAATCCGTATCCCGGCCGGATGGAACGCACATTCTCTTCAGAAAACTCTTCTCCAGCCCCAATATCTTTAGTAACATACAAAGATCTCCTGAACACCCTGCTGGTCTTCTCACACTCGGACATCTCATAGCATACTCTGCCAAGTGCCTTTTCCGTCTCCCTTACCACTTCCACCATTTTTTTGAATTCATGCGGTTCAAGAGAGAATACGCTGTCCGGACCCGGATATTCGCGGGTTAGTGTAATGTGTTTTTCTATAATTCTGGCACCAAGGGCGACCGCCGCCACCGAGGTGGCAACGCTCAAAGTGTGATCAGATAATCCAACCGGAACACGGAATGCCTTGGCAAGGTGTGGTATGGTTCGTAGATTCATCTCTTCCATTGGTGCCGGATAGGCACTCGTACATTTCAGGAGTGCGATGTCATTTTTGCCAATCGCCCTGATGGTCCGGACAGCGTCATCAATCTCTGCGAGGGTTGCCATTCCAGTAGAAAGAATAATTGGTTTACCTTGCTTGGCGATATAGCGGATTAATGGGAGATCAATGATCTCGAATGATGCTATTTTATATGCTGGAACATTCAGACTTTCAAGGAAATCTACGGCGGTCTTGTCAAAAGGTGAAGAAAAGCAGACTAAACCTAATTTTTTAGCCCTTTCCATGATTGGCTCATGCCATTCCCAAGGGGTATATGCCTGTTGATATAGGTTAAAAAGACTCTGGCCTTTCCACGGGCTTTTTTCATCTGTGATTTGGAATTCTGCATCATCAATGTCCAGAGTCATCGTATCGGCAGTATATGTCTGTAATTTTATTGCCTGGGCACCTGCTTCCGCAGCTGCATCGACAATCTCCAATGCTTTTTCAAGTGATTGATTGTGATTTCCGGACATCTCGGCAATAATGAATACAGGGGCAGTATCCGAACCAATTATGTGTTGAGCAATTTTGAAATGCATAGATTGTTCCTTAGACAATTTTATAATTAAATTCAGTTATTATTTCCATTTTAAAAATAAAGCGCCTACCATTAAATTCAAACCTTGCTGGATAACGTTCATTATCAACCATAAGAAGTTATTTAAATTGTTCTGCAAGAAAATTTTTATCATCTAATGCACTTTTATCCGGATAATCTCCATTAAAGTGGGCTCTCTCACGTGTTAAACACTTATCATTGTTATTACTAAATATTTCCTCACAACTAATCTGCATACAGTTTTCATAACCTGTTCCAATGCATATGGCAGTTCATCGATTAATTCAAAGCCAGAAAATAAAAAATTAAGTTTTGCAAATATATCCAAGATTTACTTCTCCTGCTACTTATAATGTGTAACTGAAATCTAACGTTTCCCTTTGAATAACCTGCTGATACTTTTAAAATCACATTACTCCCATAAAATTCAAGGAGGTATAGATTTATTTGATTAGATGATAACTATTAGGAATATATTATGTCATATTTTGACGGTAAGACCATTCTTATTACAGGGGGCACTGGTTCTTTTGGAAAAATATTCACCTCTCTCTTACTTAAGGAATGGAATCCCGAAAGCGTTCGCATTTATTCAAGAGGCGAGCTTCTCCAGTGGGAGATGCAACAAAAAATAAAAGATGATCGTCTTCGTTTCTTTATTGGTGATGTCAGAGATAAGGAGCGCCTTCACCGTGCGATGAATGATGTAGATATTGTTGTTCACGCTGCTGCGCTGAAACAGGTACCAGCAGCAGAATACAATCCTATTGAAGCCATTAAAACCAACATTGACGGAGCCGCAAACATCATCAATGCATCTATTGATAATGATGTTAAAAAGGTCATGGCATTAAGCACCGATAAAGCAGTGCATCCGGTGAACCTTTATGGGGCTACAAAAATGGTAGCCGAAAAACTTTTTATTCAGGGCAATAGCTATTCCGGAAAAAGAAAAACACGGTTCGCCTGTACGCGTTATGGAAATGTTATTGGAAGCAGAGGTAGTATTATTCCACTTTTACTGGAACAGAAAAAACAGGGAAGGGTAACAATAACCGATAAACGCATGACTCGTTTTTGGCTAACGCTTGAAGAAGGGGCATATTTCGTGGCTCATTGCATAGAGAGAATGAAAGGCGGGGAGATTTTTATCCCAAAGATTCCCAGTATGAAAATAATTGATTTAATAAAAATAATTGCCCCTGAATGCGAAATTGAAGTTGTTGGTATTCGTCCAGGAGAAAAACTTCATGAGGTTCTCATAACCGAAGATGAATCGCGTCATTCTAAAGATATGGGAGATTATTTTATTATAGAACCAGAATTAATATTCTGGAAGAGTGACAATTACCCCGAAGGAAAACCACTTCCTGAAGGATTCCGTTATTCAAGTGAGAAAAACTCACTGTCATTAGATGCCAATAAATTAAAATCAATATTGAAGATTTCGTAGATGTTACCTGATTAATGGGAGTTCAATGCAATTTATACCATATGGCCATCAATTAATCGACGATCAAGATATACTCTCTGTTGTGGACGTGCTAAAGAGCGAATGGCTTACAACCGGACCAGCTGTCAATCTTTTTGAACAAGAACTATGCAAATATATTGGCGCTCAATATGCAGTTGCAGTAAATAGTGGAACCAGTGCTCTGGATATTGCTGTTCAATCTCTTGATCTTCCGAAAAGCAGTGAAATTATTACCACCCCTTTTACATTTGTTGCAACGAGTAATGCTATTCTTTATAATGGTCATATCCCTGTTTTTGCAGATATAAATCCTAATACAAGAAACATTAATCCAGAGGATATTCGAAAAAAGATCACTCAAAAAACCCGTGCTATTATCTATGTTGATTACGCTGGTCACCCATGTGCCATAGATGAAATTAAAGAGATAGCTCAGGATAATAACCTATGGCTCATTGAAGATGCCTGTCATGCATTTGGTGCCTCTTATAAAAAAAGAAAAATTGGCACTTTCGCTGATATGACAGTTTTTAGTTTTCACCCGGTAAAACCAATTACAACTGGTGAAGGTGGGGCAGTGGTAACTGATGACCCAAAATTAACTGAAAAATTGAGACTTCTTAGAAATCATGGTATCGACCGAAATATAAAAAATATGTTCGGTGAAGGTTCACACTGGGCTTATGATATTGTTAAATTGGGAAAAAATTACAGGATGACTGATATTCAGGCGGCATTAGGAGCATCCCAATTAAGAAAAATTGACTATTTTATCACACTTAGAAATAATCTTGCGAAGATCTATGAAGAGTTGCTAGGAGAGCTACCGTGGCTTGAAACACCCCAATGTTATGATAATATTAGGCATGGATGGCATCTTTATACAGTATTATTAAATGGAATAAACAGAAATAACCTCTATTATTACTTGCACAAGAATAATATTGGTGCAAATGTCCATTATATCCCAATATACAAATTTTCTTATTATCAAAAACGTTTTCAAAATGTTACTTGGGAATTTCCAGCAACAGAGGATGTTTTTAATCGTATTTTAACCCTACCTCTGCATCCAGCGATGACAGAACAACATGTTGAATATATCTGTGAAATACTCAATAAGGCTAAATCAAGCCTTTAATGTCTGGATTGATAAAATGAAAATTGTTGCAATTATCCAGGCACGGATGGGAAGTACTCGTCTACCTGGAAAGGTCATGATGGACCTTTTAGGGGAGCCTGTGTTAGCTAGGGTAGTTAACCGGCTTCGAAGGTCAAAATTAATAGATGAGATCATTATCGCAACAACGAATCTCCCGATCGACGATGTGATTGTTACGCTCTGTCAAGAGCGACAATGGCTGTATTTCAGAGGAGATCAGAATGATGTTCTTGACCGTTATTATCAAGCAGCAAAGGCAAACCATGCTGATAATGTAGTCCGAATTACGTCTGACTGCCCAATGATTGATCCTGAAATTGTTGATCTGGTTATCGGAATTTTTCTAAATCTCCCCGATATAGATTATGTTTCTAACTCTCTACCTCCACGCAGTTTCCCCCGCGGTCTTGACACTGAAGTAATGACATTCAAGGCACTCGAGCGGGCATGGATAGAGGATGAAGATCCAAAAATGCGGGAGCATGTAACGCCATATATCTATCGGAACCCGAATAAATTTAATATTCGGAGTGTTGTCAATAATAAAGATCTTTCATCATACCGATGGACTTTGGACACTCCTGAAGACCTTGCTTTTATTCAGACTGTATATGGGCATTTTGGGGACGATCATTTCACCACGAGAGATGTTCTCGAGTATCTAGATAAGCATCCGGAATATGTAAGTATTAATCGGCATATTCAGCAGAAGGAAATATAAAATTAGCTTGCATATTCTTTCCATGAGAGAGATGAATATTTATGAATCATCAATTTCGTACAGAACAAGAATCATTTTGGGCTGGTGAATTTGGAACAGAATATATAAAGCGTTGTCAAGGCCCAGAATTATTAGCCTCTAATCTTGCCTTTTTCACCCGTGCATTGCACTCCACTCGTAAACTTAATAATTGCCTTGAATTTGGGGCAAATATCGGTATGAATTTGATGGCATTAAAACTTCTCTACCCCTATCAGGAACAGTTTGCTGTTGAAATTAATGCAAATGCTGTAGACGAGTTACGAACCATTCTTCTACCAGAAAATGTTTTTCATCTTTCAATTCTAGATTATACCCCTGTTCGTAGATTTGATTTGGTATTAATAAAAGGCGTTCTGATTCATATTAATCCAGATTATCTTACACAGGTTTACAAAATTTTGTATGAATCGACTGGACGCTACCTCCTCATAAGCGAATATTACAATCCCACTCCCGTTCAAGTATTATATAGAGGCTATTATGATCGCTTGTTTAAACGTGATTTTTGTGGAGAAATATTAGATATGTATCCCGATTTCAAACTTATTGATTATGGTTTTGTGTATCATCGTGATCCGAATTATCCCCAGGATGACATAACCTGGTTCTTGCTGGAACGGGACAATAATAAACAGTAATAGCACATCTCATAAATTATTGGTGAATAAAGTGCCTCTGACTTTTGTCTTTCGCGTTGACGCTTCCCTTACCATTGGCACAGGGCATGTTATGCGCTGCCTGACCTTGGGAAGCGTTCTTCTTAAAAAAGGTAACAATGTTTTTTTTATTTGCCGAGAGCACGAAGGTCACCTTTGTAACCTGATTGAACAGCAGGGATTTTCGGTATGCCGCCTTCCTGCACCTACTGGCAAAGAGCAAATTGAAAATACACCTCCTCATGCCCTCTGGCTCGGATTACTGTGGCATATAGACGCTGAACAAACTCGTATTGCTATCCAAAATCTGGGTATAAAACCTGATTGGTTAATAATAGATCATTATGCCATCGATCATCGCTGGGAAAGTGCTCTACGCCCATTAGTAGGCAACATTCTTGTTATCGATGATCTTGCTGACCGTATACATGACTGTGATCTCTTACTGGACCAGAATCTTTTTGATGATATACAAACCCGCTATGTTGGCAAAGTACCAACAGATTGTCGTCTCTTATTGGGTCCAGAGTATGCCCTTCTGCATCCAGTGTATGCTGATCTGCATGATCGCATTCCTCCGAGAGAGGGTCCTGTTCGTCGCATCCTGATCTCGTTCGGTGGTACGGACAACGATAACCTGACAGGGCTTGCCCTCTCGGCGGTCCTAAGTCTCGGTAGACCCGATATCGAGGTGGATGTAGTAATAGGAGAGGGGAATCCGTATATGTCCACCATCAGCAATCTTGCAGAGGGACACCAAAATGTAATTATTCATCGCCAGCTTCCGACACTGGCGATATTGATGGCAAAGGCAGACCTTGCCATCGGTGCAGCAGGCGCCACCAGTTGGGAAAGACTCTGCATGGGTTTGCCGGCAGTGGTGATCACCACAGCGGAAAACCAGCGACATATTGCAGAGGAACTAGAACGGAGAGGGCTAATTCGATACCTAGGTCACAAGAATGAAGTGACTCTTCAGGCTCTCAAGCATGCGATAGCAGATATAACCAATAAAGAATTAGATTATCACTGGTCCATTGAGTGTCACCAAACTATCGACGGGAAGGGAGTTGACCGTGTCAGTACGGTACTAACCATCAAACCTGATACACCCCTTCACGTGCGTCATGCCCGCCTTTCTGATGAAAAGTTACTGTTGAAATGGGCAAATGATCTGATTAATCGGTTCTATTCATTTTCACCCAAGCCGATTTCACAAGAGGTTTACCACAGGTTGTTTTATCAATGCCTGCGGGATGTCGAAGGATGCAGAATATATCTCATCGAGACATCAAATGGCATTCCCATTGGTCAAGTGCGATTTGAAAAGAAGGGGGAGATATGGGAGATTAGTTATTCGCTTGCATCAGAGTACCGGAGCAGAGGCATTAGTAATCGGTTACTTGAAACAGCGATACAGGAATTCAGATCTGGCATCAGGGGTGTTCTGGTGATAGAGAAGGTTAAGAAAGAGGACGTGCCCACCCAATGGGTTTTTGAATCTCCCGACTTTACCGCAATGGAGGGGAGGAAGAAATTTCATATCAATGTGTGCTCTGGTTTGAGCAGCTGGATAAATGGCTATCTTCCATGTTTAATACTGAAATGGCTAAAAGAGGGCCATGCAATACAATGGACCCATGATGCAGATGAATTATCACAAGGAGATATGTGTTTTTATTTGAGCTATGGAAAGATTGTTCGAAAAGAGATACTCGAAAGACATACGCATAACCTGGTGGTGCATGCAAGCAATCTTCCCAAAGGCAGGGGTTGGTCTCCGTTGACTTGGCAGGTGCTCGAGTCGGCTAATTCGATCCCAGTCACTCTCTTCGAAGCTGAAGAGGCATTGGATAGTGGTCCCATTTATCTCCAGAAACAAATAGTTCTTCAAGGAGATGAACTGGTAGATGAACTAAGGAACTTGGTGTTTCAGGCGACGTATGATCTCTGTACGGAATTTATCGATAATTATCCCGGGGTTCTAAATAATGCACGTCTACAGGAGGGAGAAGCATCATATTACAGGCGTCGCACACCCGATGACAGTGAGCTTGATCCTGATCGATCGCTTCGTTCGCAATTCAACCTGCTACGCGTCGTTGATAACGAGCGATATCCAGCTTGGTTCACTATTGGCCAGAAGAAATTTATAATCAAGATTATGAGAGGTGACGGTAAATGAAAAACGATTCACCGAAAAGCAATGAATTGTGATTGTAATATCCAGAATTAATTTTACATAGATCAACCTTCCGCATACATCCACCTCTGGGCATATCCC
>NZ_DAOLQM010000056.1:0-9704 GCF_035418125.1 Atribacter sp.
GGTGTGCCTTTTTCTTTTTTTGTTTATTCTTTTTTCACCAATATTGGTATTTTCAAGATAGACCCTCATGCTGCTTTGCAGCACCAGGTGACAATGAAAATACCTATCTCAATCCGTCATTCAGACTGTGTCGCAATTATTCTGTAAATTATTTACCCCCACTTATGTTAATATTTCACAGTAATATTGGGAATAGATAACCAAAAACTGAAGATAAATGTACTGTGTCTTCCACTTTCAAGCTATTCTTGGTGTATGAAAGGGATTATGACACAGTCTGATTGCGAGGAGGTCAACCATTCTTTGGTTGAACGACGTGGCAATCTCATTTCGTATTTTTTTTAAAAAATTAAAAGATGAGATCCTCACGCCATCAAAAAAGCGAGGGCTCAGGATGACAGATTAAAGAATTCATTTGATGGTATTTTCAGGATAGAAGGCTAATTAAAAGTATAGTTTGTAGTTAGTGTTTATCGAAATATATTTTGAAGAAAGAGAAGCACGTAATTAAAATTTTAGCTTTGCATAAAAAATGGAGCGGAAAACGGGATTTGAACCCGCGACCCTCGGCTTGGGAAGCCGATGCTCTACCGACTGAGCTATTTCCGCCCCTATGGCTATTATATTAACTGGTGTTGGATATTTTTTCAAGAGTTCATGAAAGAGAGTTATAGATTAGATGAAAAGAGGTCATTATTGATAATATTAGTTTATAATTGAACCATGAAAAACTATCATCGAAATAAAGATGAAAACATCTGGAAACATTTTGGGCAGATCTGGGATATTTCCTGGATGACAGTTGCACCAATTATTTTGGGATTATTTTTAGGTCAATATCTGGATCGGAAGTATCCAAAAGGTTTTTCTTGGACACTTTCAATGCTCATTTTAGGGATATTTTTTGCCTTCTATAATCTTTACCAATTTTTTGATAAAGAAATAAAAAAATACGAAAAAAAAGACAAAAAAAATGAACACGATAACCAAAACCATCATTAGTCTCCTTTTAGGAGCAGGTCTTTCAATAATTGTTGCCTGGTTAGTCGCTTGGAATGTTAAAAAACTTATTTATTTTAAAAAAAGCCAGCCATTTTCTGGTCTTATAGGTCGCTTAGCGATCACTGGAGTCCTCATCATCATCATTTTGAAATATTTAAAACCAGATACACTCTTATTTTTTTTGGGTTTTTTTATTACTTACTTCTTGACAGTCTGGGTAATCAGTATTAAATTCTTTTGAAGGTGAAAAACTATGGAAAATTTAGGACCACATATTTTGTTTATGATTGGACCATTACCGGTTACGACAACAGTGGTAGCAACCTGGTTAGTAATGGGTTTTTTAGTTCTGGTTTCAATACTTATTACCCGTAAACTACAGTTTTTACCCGGTCGTTGGCAAAATTTATTAGAACTTTTTGTTGAAGGTATCATGAACATGATTAACGATATGGCACCCTCTCGGGGAAGAATTTTCCTCCCCTTGGTTGGTACTTTAGCCTTATTTATTGGAGCCGCCAATCTTACCGGTCTTATCCCTGGATTAGAAGCTCCTACTAGTGATTTTAATACTGCTTTAGCATTAGCTTTAATAGTTTTTGCTGCAGTTCCCTATTACGGAGTAAAAATTCAGGGATGGAAAAACTATTTAAAAACTTACATATCGCCTTCCCCAGTGATGGCTCCCTTTCATATCATAAGTGAAATTACTCGCACTTTTTCACTGGCTCTTCGTTTGTTCGGTAATATTTTAGGCGAAGAAATTGTCATAGCTATTCTTTTTATTTTGGCTCCTATATTTGTTCCGGTTCCTATGATGTTGTTTGCTATTTTTACCGGAGTCATTCAGGCCTATATTTTTACCATTTTAACCATTGTTTACTTAAGCGCTGCAGTTGAAAAAGAAGGCGAAACCTAATTTATCCCTCCTCAAAATTGTATTGCATCATAGGGCTCCGCTAATATTACTATGTTGGTATTTTTATTTTGGTAGTGATAAAATCCATTAAATTTACCCAAAAGAGGTGACTAAAGGTGCAAGGAGAAATCCTTTTTTTATGTGTAACGGTTTTTACGGCAGGATTCGCTATTGCTATTGGTGTTATTTTTCCAGCTTTAGGACAAGGGAAAGCTTGCTCAAAAGCACTGGAAGGAATTGCCCGACAACCGGAGGCAACCGGACCAATCAGTAGAACATTGTTTGTCGGTCTTGCTTTGCTTGAATCCTTAGCGATTTACGTTTTGGTGGTTTCTTTGATTCTTCTCTTTGCTAATCCCTTACTCAAATATGTCTTTAAATGAGGATTTAATAAACCATGATAAGTATTGATCGAAGTATCATTTTTCAAATCATTAATTTTCTCATCTTAGTTGCTCTTTTATTCCGTTTTCTTTTTAAACCGGTGGTTCAGGCACTAGATAAGCGATCAAACCATATCCGGGAAGAAATGGAGAAAATAGAAAAAGAAAAAAAAGCAGCTGAAGAGATGCGTTTAAAATATGAAGAAGAAAGTAAAAATATCCATATTAAATACCAAGAAATGCAGGAAATTGCCAACCAGGAAGCAGTAAAGATTAAATCAAATATTATTGATGAAGCCTATCAAGAAAGCGAGAAAATTAAGCAAACTGCCGAAGAAAAAGCCAGAATTGAAATTGACAAACTTTATTCTGAGCTGAAGTTGGACATCATCGATATTTCTACTGAAATGGCGGCTAAATTGCTTCGTGAACGGATTGATATATCCAAACAAGACCAGCTGATTGAGCAACTTTTAGAGGAAGCGATTGATAAAATTGAAATTAAATCGGACGTGCAATATGGACAGCAGCAATAAAGAAATAGTTAAATTCATCACTCCCTTTCCGATGACCGAATCGCAAAAAAATATGGTTAAGAGTAAATTATCCCGAATCGGGAATATCGATCAAATGATTTTCCAAGAAGAAGTAGATCCCTCTCTCATTGGGGGAATCATCATTATTTTCGGAGAAATGCTAATCGATTGCAGCTTGCGGACTCAACTCGATAAGATGAAGGAAGGAATGATTTAATGGCAGTTTTAACTGACACTTTAAAAAAAGCCATACAAGTTGTTCGAGAATATGTCCCCGTACCGGAGATTAATGAAATTGGCGAAGTAACCGAAGTCCAAGATGGAGTAATATCCATCGCCGGTTTAAAAGAAGCCATGATGGGTGAAATGCTGATTTTTCCTCATGGTTTAAAAGGGCAAGTCTTTAATTTAGAAAAAGAACGTATTAGCTGTATTTTATTTGGAGACTATTCCCTCATTCACCAAGGAGATCGAGTATTTCGAACCAATCGAGTTTTAGAAGTTCCAGTTGGTGATGAATTATTAGGTCGCATAATAGATCCCTTAGGAAATCCTTTGGACGGAAAACCAATACCTGATTGCCGCCATAAAAGACCGATTATGCAGCAAGCTTCTGAAGTCATTCAGCGGCAGCCAGTTCATAGACCTCTCTTTACTGGTATAAAAACGATTGATGCCATGATACCACTGGGGAAAGGACAAAGAGAATTAATTATCGGTGATCGCAGAACCGGTAAAACCACCATCGCCATTGATACTATTATTAACCAAAAAGGAAAAAATGTAGTTTGTGTTTATGTAGCTATTGGGAAAAGGTTATCGGCAATCACTGAAATGATTGATTTATTAAAAAGATATAATGCTCTGGCTTACACTATTATTATTTCAACATCAGCCGAAGATTCTCCGGCTTTTCTTTATTTAGCTCCTTACAGCGGCTGTACCATTGCAGAATTTTTTATGAATGGAGGCCAAGATGTTTTAGTTGTTTACGATGACCTTTCCAAGCATGCGGTGGCTTATCGATCGCTTTCGCTGCTCATGAGACGTTCACCGGGACGAGAATCATATCCAGGTGATATTTTTTATCTTCATTCCCGCTTATTGGAGCGAAGTGCCCAATTATCCGATGACCTGGGCGGTGGGTCAATGTCAGCGCTCCCGATCGTGGAAACCCAAGAGGGTGACATCTCTGCCTACATCCCAACTAATATCATTTCCATTACTGACGGCCAAATCTACTTAGAAAGTAACCTGTTTGCTAAAGGATTTTTGCCTCCTATTAACATTGGTCTTTCAGTATCTCGGGTTGGCGGAGAAGCTCAAACCCCAATTATGAAAAAGGTCGCACGCCGTCTCCGACTTGACTTAGCACAATACTTCGAGTTAGAAGATTTTGCTAGATTTAGTTCGGAATTGGACGTCATAACTACTCGACAATTAGAGCATGGAAAAAGAGTTTTGGAACTAACAACGCAAATTCAATATCAACCCTTGGATATCTCCCTGGAGATATTAGCAGTTTACGCCGCTACTCAAGGTCTCATCGATCATGTTCCTCTTCCTCTGATAAAAAAATGGGAAGCGAGTCTTTATCAAAAGGCAATAAGCGAAAAAGCTGATTTATTGAATGAGCTTTGGAAAGAAAAAGAATTAGATTCGAAATTTGAACAAGAAATTAAAGAATTTATTCGTACTTTTACCGAACATTTTCTTCTTCAAGAAAATGTTCAAAGTTAGACCGAAGGTTTAGGAGGAGATTTTTTATTTCTGATCCTTTCAATCTCAAAGCTTTTTATTTTAAACTTAATTTTATTTAAAGAAGGAAATAATCTTTGGCAAAATTACAAATCATCAAAAAGCAAATTGATTTAATTAAACAAATTCAACATGTAACCAGAGCTATGAAAACTATTTCAGTAGTTCGTTGGAGAACGGGAAAGAAGACTTTGGAAAATGCCAAGGCTTTTTCTAATCAATTGCTTCGATTGAATGAAATTGCCCATATGCACTACCAAGAAGAGGTAATTTCCCCTCACCCACCTCGTGGATTTGCTCTCATTGGAATCTTTTCTGATAAAGGGTTGGTGGGAGGATTCAATACCGTATTAGCTCATAAAATGAAAACCTTTATAAATGACCAAGAGCGCGAAGGCAATAAACCCCATCTCATCGTCTTGGGAACTCAAGGTATGAGTCAATTCAAAAAGAGTCCTTATGAGGTTCTCCTAACCCATCCTCTCCCGGTCCATCAAACTCCTCATTATCAAAATGTTAGAGAAATTTTATATACAGTTCGGTCTTTTCACGAACAACAAATCTTTTCACACCTTTATATTGCTCACAATCAATACCTTTCGGTCAGTGAATATCGTCCGGTTATTCAAAGAGTAATTCCAATACCGCTTCAGGGTATCAATCTCCCCCCCGAAAACCAAGTTGATTTACGTCTCAGAACCGATATTCTCAGTACTACTCCAACTCTCATTGAACGTTTAACCTTTGAGTATGTTGCCAGTCAACTTTATGTCTTTTTAATCGAATCATTTTTAAGTGAACAAGCAACTCGTTTAAAAATAATGGATGCAGCAACCAGCCACTCCGAAGACATGATTCATTCTTTACGGATAGCCTATCAAAAAAGACGTCAAGAAAAAATTACCCAGGAACTTAATGAAGTAACCAGTGCCTCCCAGGTATTGGGAACGGTTTAAATATAAAAACGCTTCATTATGAAAGAGAGAAATATATGAATACAGGTATTGTTGAACAGGTCATCGGTCAAGTTGTTGATGTTAGGTTTCATCCCAGAGAGATTCCCTCCATTCATAATGCCCTGATTATCGAGAGAAGGAATCAAAAGAATTCTTCTAAACCCTTAGTCCTTGAGGTTCAAAGCCATTTCCAAGACGGTTTAGTGAGATGTATTTCTATCCAGGATACCAGTGGCCTCCAAAGGGGGATGGAGGTCATTGATACAGAGAAACCCATCCAGGTTCCGGTCGGAAAAGAAACCTTAGGAAGAATGTTCAATGTACTAGGGGAACCATCAGATGGGAAACCACCTGTTAAAGCCAAGCAAAAAATGGCGATTCACCGTTCTGCTCCTCCTTTAACGGAAAGATCTGGATCAACTCAAGTTTTTGAAACGGGAATTAAAATCATTGATCTACTCTGCCCTTATATCACTGGTGGAAAAACCGGTTTATTTGGTGGTGCTGGTGTTGGTAAGACAGTGTTAATAATGGAGCTCATTCATCGGACGGCAACAGCCCATCGCGGGGTATCGGTGTTTGCTGGGGTGGGAGAAAGAGTTCGGGAAGGCAACGAACTCTTTCTTCAGATGCAAAAAAGCGGAGTACTAAGCCATACGGTTTTAGTTTTTGGTCAAATGAATGAACCCCCTGGAGCTCGCTTTCGGGTTGCCCTCACGGCTCTGACTATGGCAGAGTATTTTCGGGATGTTCTTTCTCAAGATGTCTTGTTATTTGTCGATAATATTTTTCGTTATGTTCAAGCGGGATCGGAAGTATCAGCTCTTTTGGGACGTCTTCCTTCGGCTGTTGGCTATCAACCGACGTTGGCGGAAGAAGTGGGAATGGTTGAGGAACGAATTGCCTCAACCATCAATGGATCTATTACCTCGGTTCAAGCTGTTTATGTTCCTGCCGATGACTTGACTGATCCAGCTCCAGCCACCACCTTTTCACACCTTGATGCTATAACTGTTCTTTCAAGAAAAATATTTGAACGAGGGTTTTATCCGGCCGTCGATCCCGTGCAATCTACTTCAAGAGCTCTTGATCCCTTGATTATTGGGGATACCCATTGGAGGTTAGCTCAGGAAGCACGTAAAATTATTGCTCATTATCTTGAGCTGCAGGATATTATAGCTATTTTGGGAATCGATGAACTTTCTGACGAAGATAAAAATATTGTCAATCGGGCCCGAAAGCTCCAGCGCTTTTTTACACAACCTTTTTTTGCAGCTGAAAATTATACTGGAATTCCTGGAGAGTTTGTTTCCTTAGAAAAGACCTTAACTGGTGTCCAAAACATTATCGAGGGTCAATGTGATGATTGGCCTGAACAGGCATTTTATATGACCGGCACCATCGAACAAGTCGAAGCTCGGGTGAAGGAGTTGAAGAACGAATGAAAAAGATGGAGCTCCATATTGTAACACCAGAGCAAACTTATATTTATCCCGACGTTTATTCGATTACTCTTGAATGTCCTGATGGATTAAGAGGAATCCTTCCTGGACATGCTCCTTTTTTGGTAGAACTTCTAACTGGTGTGTTAAAATATACTACCATTGATGATCAGAAAAAATACCTTGCGATTAGCGGTGGCGCAGCAGAAATTACACCTTATCAGATCACTATTATTACCGATAGTGCTGAAGGAGCTGATACTATTGATGTTGCTCGAGCTCAAGAAGCTGCCACTCGTGCCCAGCAACGGATAAAAGAAAAAATTCCTGGCACAGATTTTATTCGAGCTGAAGCCGCTCTTAAGCGTTCATTGGCTCGGCTACGGGCAGCAGAATTAGCAGGAAAAACTGGTCGATATTCATAATTAATAATCAAATTCATCCGGTCTTTTTGGTATCTTTCCAAGGGAAAAAAGGATGGATTGAACAATTCTTTGCGAGGCAAATCCGTCTCCAAAAATATTTTGAGCTTTTCTTGCTTGTTTTTTTGTCAATAGTTCAGTAGCAAGGTTAATGATGGTAGTCTGGTCGGTTCCAGCTAAATACCCCATACCTGTTCCGAGGATTTCAGGTCTTTCGGTCGTACTCCTGGTGATTATAACCGGAACTCCCAAAGACGGAGCTTCTTCTTGTACACCACCTGAATCGCTAATCGCCAGCAGACTCTGGTTTAATACTTTTATAAAATCAAAATAATCCAGTGGGTCATGAAGAAAAACGTTAGCCTGGTTAGAAAGAATTGCATATACTTGATCCTTTACCACCGGGTTAGGATGAACTGAAAAAATAAAAACAATATCAGGAAAACGCTTGGCTAAACGAACTACCGCTTCTGCTACGTTCGCAATGCCACCCTCCCAATTTTCTCTCCGATGAGCAGTTACCAGAACCAATCTTTGATTGGGATTGGATGATAATAATCGACTTATATCTGAAGAACTAATCTGCTTATTTTGAGATTGAATCCAATAAAGGGCATCTACAACAGTATTCCCTGTTATCATTATCTTGTTCGGTGAAATTCCTTCATTTAAAAGGTTATCTTTTGCTTTCTGGGTAGGAGCATAATGGTAGGTGCTCAAACGTCCAACTAAAATACGATTCATTTCTTCAGGAAAGGGACTGTAGATATCACCAGTACGGAGTCCAGCTTCAATATGACCAATAGCGATCTTTTGATAAAAGGCTGATAAGGCACCACAAAAAGCTGAAGTCGTATCACCTTGAACCAGAACCCAATCGGGATTTTCTCTCTGAAGAATCCTTTCTAATTCCTGAAGAATAGATGCAGATAACGAGCTAAGGGATTGTTCCGGTTTCATAATATTGAGGTCGTAATCAGAAACTATATTGAACAAATTTAAAAACATGTGAGACATTTCCCGGTGTTGTCCGGTATTAATAAAAACCGGCTGTAAATCTGGTTGGCGAGCAACGGCAAGATAAACTGGTGCTGTTTTGATTATTTCCGGTCGAGTTCCGGCAACAAAGGCTATTTTAAACCTTTTTGGTGCTTTGAGTCCCACAAGAAAGCTCCGTCACACCTAAATGTTTTCCCCATTTCCAAGAGACATAGAAGAGCACTAAGGTAAGTAGGAGAGAATAGGTGCTATTCACCAAGAAGCGGTCAATTAAAATGGCAAGGATACTGAGGCTAGCACTAATCAAGTATACAACTAAAATAACTTCTCTTTGAGTTAAGCCTTTTTCTAATAATCGATGATGAAGATGGCCACGATCCGGCTTGGTTATAGGCAGTTTATTCTTTTTGCGGCGAACGATGGCAAAAAAGGTATCGAGTATTGGAATTCCCAGAATAAGAATGGGAACGGCCAAGGTAAAAGTGGTTGCACTTTTAAGGGCTCCTTCTACCGATACGGTTGCTAAAACTCCCCCAAAAAAGAGTGCTCCTCCATCACCAATAAATATTTTAGCTGGTGGGAAGTTATACGGAAGAAATCCCATTGATGAACCCATTAACAAAAAAGAGATTAAAGCTGATTCCCACCTCCCATGTTGAAGAGCAATAATCCCTAAAGTACAGGCTGCAATGGCAGCAATTCCACTGGATAAACCATCCATTCCATCGATAAGATTTAAGGAATTGGTAATGCCTAATATCCAGAAGAAAGTAAAGGGAATTCCCCAAATCCCAATGTACCAGAGAACATTCCACGGTAAAGTGATAAACTCAATAACCACTCCATCAAAAATAAGAATGAGAGTACCAATACCAAGACCCAATACCTTGCTCCAAGGTGGTAAATTATAAATATCATCAAAAAATCCGGTTAGAAAAATTGCTGCTAAACCTAAAATATACCAAAAAGACACTGGATAGGACAGAAAAAAGCGGAAAACGAGAAGCGAAATAAAAAAAGAACCGGCAACCGCCACTCCCCCTAAACGGGATTTTGGTGTGCTATGGATTTTCCGGTTTCCATCGGGTTGATCAAGAAGGTTCTTTTTTTGACAAAACTTCATTATCAATGGAGTAAATAAAAGGGATAGGAAAAAAGCCCCTAAGCTTGCCACGATTAAATGAAGGAATGTCACGATTCACACCCACCTTTAAATATGCATACTTCTAAGCCTGCTTCGCTCACCAACTCATCTCCCAAGGGATCAGGATAGGGATTTTGATAGAC
>NZ_DAOLQM010000057.1:0-8381 GCF_035418125.1 Atribacter sp.
AATACCTTAGTCCGCCCTTACATGGTCCCCGGCTACTTGAATATTGAACTCGATATCCGGTAAATACTTCAATATGACCATTATCCATTACTACTGGTATAGAAACGGTTAACTCCCTTTCTGGATAACGAAGTGAAACATAGTCATCATATTCTAAACCTAGTTTTTTTGCTGCATTATCAAGATTAAAAAGCATGTTTTCAAAAGAATCATAAAATTCTTTTGGCATTTTATAACCCCTCCAAAAATGATTTACATCAATTCTTAATTGTAGGAGGAAATATTTACATATATTTTTATTATTATCTCAACATTAATAATCAATTATTAAACTACTTTAATAAAATAATAGATTTATTATAATCATAAGTCAATCCTATTAATATATTTATTTTGAATAATTAACAAATATTAATGGAAATATTTTTTGCTATAAGTGGAATAAACAAAGTGAACAGGGGTAGGGATCAAGACTCAAATTATAGAAGTAAGGACGTATAAAAAAAATAGCTCTTCCAGAATTGTATGACCATTCTCCCAAGAGAGAAAAATTTATTTTCTTTTTCAATCCGCGGTTTTCGGTTCAATGTTTTCAGTAAAAAATGGATCGAAGGGAAGCCTCATGCTTTTAATTCTTCACTAAGATACTAACCTTATTAAATATTCTACAATTAACCTAAAAGTTTCTTCTCCCCATTCTTTGGTAGCATTAATAGCATCTTTTGTATACCAGGGAAAATCTGGATTATAGTATTGCATCTTAACTGTTTCAGGATAGGAAGCCATCATGAGCGATGTTTCCAACTTCCCAGCGTGGTCATAACCCATCTTTTTTTGAATTTCAGGACTCATTAAAGGAATAACCTGAATCCAATTAAAAGGATTTTCATTCGTTTGCAGATTATTATAGTAATTTGACATTTTCTCTGATCCCCACCATCCTTTTCCATGTTCCTTTTCTAATAGTCGAAAAATAAGTGAAACTGATGCCTTTTTAAAAGCTAAAGCCTCGGGCATCATTTGCCCCATTTCATATTGATGGTGGATGACTACAAAAATTTGGCGAAAGCCATTCTCTAAAAAACCATGGAGGATATCATTTGCTTGTTTTTCAAACTGATTCGTATCTACATTAATAGTTCCCATTTCTGGACCAGCTACTGCAAAACTGGAAGGTCCAAACCAAACTGGTGGGGCTACAACACAATTAATCTTTTTTTCAACCTCATCAAGAGCTTTGATCACTGCTAAGGTATCCACACCCAGCGGTAAATGTTCACCATGGTATTCAATTGTCCCTGCTGGGATAAAAAGAGGCCAACGTTTTTGAATAGCATGAGTAAAGTCATGACCAGTCATCAGATGTAACTTCATGAGTCAATTCTCCTCCCACGATTAAATAATTCTGATGCCAAACGAAGGTAATCCAAATCAGCATCGGGTGGAATTTGATCTGCCGATCCAGCAATAAACCTTGGATTTTCCTTCCATTGTTTTTGAATTCTATTGACTTGTTTTATTAAATCTTCCCTTGCAAAAAAAGGAGTAAACATAACAGCTGGAAGACCTCCCCATAAAATAATATTTTCACTTTGACTCTCTTTTCTTAAATCCTCAACTGTAACATCTCCTACCGGATCCGGAGTGAGAGCTTCTAAAGCATCAGCCCCGGTTGCTGCAATTTGATTAATGATCCCTTTAAGGGTTCCATCGATATGAACTGCTGCTTTTTTCCCTGCTTGATGAAGTTGAATAAAGCGTCGAGCATAATAGTTGGCTGCATAACGTGGGAAAAAAGAAGAATAACTTGTTCCACTCAGATTATCACAAAAATGAAAAATTTCTGCGGGAGATTTTATTATAATTTGAAAGGCTTGATCATTCGATTCATCAATACAATCAATGGTTTTTTGAATTTCTATTGGTTCATCCACTTGAGCATAAGTAAAAGCTTCGATACCCATCCAGTCTACAATCAATGCTGAGAGTGGACTTCTTGGCAGGGGAGCAATCGGTATTCCTTCATCTCCCCATTTTTCTCCAATTTCGAGATAATCTGAATAATTAGATCTGAAAATACACTGCTCATAAATTTTCCGAAGGCATTTCAGGTCTTCTGCCTTTTGAATGGGGTATTGAATGAATGCATAACAGAAGGACTGAGGAAGATAAGCCTTTTTCTGAATAAATGTTTTTTCTTGATAATGAAACTTTGTTTCAAGAATAGTTCCATTAACGATAGTTTCGATGTCAACTCCTTCAAAAGAATATTGAAAGACTCCATTAAAAGGTCTCCCTGGTGCACCAATCTGATGTACTGACATTCCATCCGGTTCCTGTTCATCTAAAGCATAAATATAATAAGGAACTACTCCTAAATCTTTATGTAGTTTTAAAAAACCATCAATTCCTCGATATTCATCGGGTAAAATTCCCTTGATTATCTGGCTGTCCCGCCAGTAGGTTAGATCAGCTATCCACAAAATTCGATCCGCCGGCTCTCCTCGAAATATTTGGATAAAATTCTCTTTATTTGATTGCCCCATAGGAGAGCCCCCTTACCAAATGCTTTTGAATTAAAAAAGTGAAAATAATAATTGGGATAGAAGCAATAACTGCTACCGCTGCCATTGGTCCCCAGAGGATGTCCCGGTCGGTCACATAAAATGCGGCAGCAACTGGAAGGGTTTTGACATTCCTTCCAGAAAGAATTAAAGCAAATAAGAATTCGTTCCAGGACGTGATTAAACAAAAAACCGTGGTTGCCAATACCCCAGGAATCACTACCGGAAAAAGAACACGAATGAATGCCCCAAAAACCGAGCATCCGTCGAGCATTGCTGCTTCATCGATCTCAGAAGGTACTTCCCGGAAAAAACCACTCATAAGCCACACTGCAAAAGGGAGGTTCAATAAAACATGCATAATAATAATTGAAGCATAAGTATCAATCAGCTTTATCCTTTGCATAAGGATATAAATCGGTAAAATGATAGCAATTGGTGGAAGCATACGAGTCGATAAAATCCAGAAAGGAAGAAACTTACCTCCTACTCGATATCGAACCAATCCGTAAGCAGTCATGGTTCCTAAAAAAATTGCAATGACAGTTGCAATTAAAGCAATTATTATAGAGTCTTTAAAATATCGATAAAAACCGTCCTCAATGAAGACTTTCCGATAATTTTCAATGGTGGGTGTAAACAACAATTTAGGTGGCATAGCTGAAATATCAAAGCGTCCTTTAATTGAAGTTAAAAAGGTCCATACAATAGGAAATAAAACCAAGATAACCACTAAAAATACTAAAACATCGATCCATCGGTCCCGAGCTTTAAGTTTGGAACCTTTCATGATTTTCCCTCCAATTTTACAAACTGCTGGCTCGCAATGGTTATGATTACTAAAATAATATAAGAGAGAGTTGCCGCATACCCCATATTGAAGTAATTGAATCCTACCTTATAAGTATAAATACTCAAGGTTTCAGTGGCATTTGCAGGACCTCCTTTGGTCAAGACATAAATAGTGTCGAAAATCCGAAATGAATCCATAAAGCGAATTAAAAGTGCGACCAATAAAAAGGGGGTGACCAGAGGAAGAGTAATATTACGGAAAGTTTGGAAACCAGTGGCTCCATCTACCTGGGCTGCTTCAAAAACGTCCGGAGGGAGACTGGCAATTCCAGAAAACAAAAGAAGAAAAACAAAAGGCGTCCATTGCCAGATGTCAACCATAATGACTGCCGGAAGCGCCGGAGACGGCTCTCCAAGCCAAATGGGTCCTTCAATTTTCAAAAAATAAAGAAAATAATTAAAAATCCCGTATTCTGGGTTATACATATATTTCCACATAAGAGATAAAACAACTGGAGTTATCATCATTGGAATCAGTAAAATTGACCGGCATATTTGTTGAAAACGGGTATTGCGAGTAATAGAAAGGGCTAAAGTCATTCCGATTACCATTTCCATCACTACAGCCCATCCAGTAAAAATAACTGTGGTTCGAAAAGAGTACCAAAAACGGCTATCTTGAAATAATGATATATAGTTCCCTATACCTACAAAAGTTGGTGGTTCAGCCCGGGTCAGGCTCCAATCATGAAGTGTCATATAGAAAGAATAAATTAATGGATAAACACTCACAGCAAGAATAAAAATGATAGTAGGAAGAACCATTAATTGAGGTATATTAAACCTTCTATTTTTAATGGATGACATAATATCCCTCCGTGGATGCTACCGGAACAAAATTTCCGGTAGCATCCAACCCCATATTCAAATCAAATCTTAAATAAACATATTTATTTATAATATCCAGCTTTTGCCATTAAGTCTTCTACCTGTTTAGCCGCTTCGTCTAATGCTTCCTTAGCAGTTTTTTCTCCGGCAATTACTTTTGAGCAAGCAATGCCGATCAAGTCATCAACCTGAGCATATTCAGCAATTTGGGGGGTTGTTTTCGCTTCACCAGCTAAAGCTGCTTCTATACCGCTATAGAAGGGAAATTTTTCTAATACATCTGGATCGTGGAAAGTGGATAATCGGCAAGCAACGGTACCCATAAAAGCAGCTTCCTTATCGTTTTCTTTGTTACAAAGCCATTTTACGAGCTCATAAGTTTCATCTTGGTTTTTACTAGCGCTTGATATAGCAAAAAACCAGTGAATGTCTAAAGTTGTATGTGGTATGTTGGGATCGGCTACTGGGAATACTGTATAGCCATTTTTTCCAATAATTTTTGATCGATCCTCCATTTCCGCCCAAGAAGCAATGTGGCTCCAATGCCACATCAAAGCTGCTCTTCCTTCAAGATAAATCGGACCACTTTCAGTTTCGTCATAAGTAGTCGATGCCTTGGGCGTTACTCCCCATTTGTTTCTGAGGTCAGCATAGTACTGTAAACCGTCAATTCCTGCCTGAGAATTAAAGATTGGTTTCCAATTTTCATCAAAAATATCTCCACCAAAAGACCAAAGCATCAGATAAAAATCATAGGCCAATTGCTGACCTCCCTGCTTTGCGGCAATCACGGTTCCGTTCAAATTTTGATCGGGTCGGTTAAAAAATATTGCCATATCCAGAAACTGAGCCCAGGTTTTTGGGGATTGTAACTCATAACCATATTTCTCTTTAAACGCTTCTTTTTCCTTGGGATCTTCAAACAAATCCTTCCGATAATAAAGCATAATAGGCCCATCATGAGTAGGAAACCCATAGAGTTTGCCATCTTTAGTTTGCAGGTTGAGAAGTGCTTGAGGATATGTGTTAGGCCAATCTTCGGGAGGATCGTTTTTGGTGTAGTCATCAATGGGAATTATATAACCACCGCGGACTAACTCAGAAAACCAATCTGTCAGGGTTCCTATAAAATCATAGGTTCCGGCTTTGCTGGCAAAATCGAGAATCATTTTTTCATGAAATTGAGAAAAAGGTACCTCCTCGATTTCTACTTTTACTCCGGTTAGTTTTTCATACTCTAAAACTTGCTTTTGCAAGGATGGAGTTCTTGCCCATCCCTGGAAAACCAAGGTTCGTAAAACTGGCTTATCTGCACCCTGAGCTACCAGTGCAAATATGAATATTAAACTTAAAACCAAACCAAAAATGATACACTTTTTTGTTGATCTTTTCATTCTATGCCCCTCCCTTTAAGGGTTTTAATAAAATACTTAAATTGAATTACTCATCAGGATTCTTTCATTCCTGATTCCTATTTTATTCCTCTTATACCACCTCCATTTCTATCCTGAAAATATAGGAATGATTTTTTATAGGTAACTCATATTGAGCAACCAACCAGGATCTCATTCTGGACTTTCACCCTCATCCTCACCTTCTCCCATCAAGGGAGAAGGAACTATTTAATCCTTTTATTAATTTTTCCCCTCCCCCCTCGGTCTTTATCGTGTTCGATTAATGTAGCGGCATGCCAAGGGATGTCGAGTCTTGGATTTTCATTACCATCTGGTGCTAAATTGTAATATGACAGCCTTGTCATACCCTTCCATCTCATGAAGTTATAACTCAATTATCTCGCTCCGGGCAGAAGAAAACACCTCACAGCCATCTTTGGTTACTCGAAAACCATCTTCCCAACGAAAGCCATAATCAGGAGTGGTGAAGAAGGTATCCGCCATGAAAGTCATATTCTCTTTCAAAGGATAATTTGAGGTTTTTTCCAACCAGGGTTTTTCGACTTCTATGATACCGGCACCATGACACGGTCCATATAGATAATATTGGGAATAACCATGTTTCTCAAAATATTGGTAGTATTTCTCGGCAATATCTTTAGCAATGACTCCTTCTTTAATCCACTCATAGGTAATTAAATGAGCATCCAATCCAAACTGCACTTGTTTTTTCATTTCTTGCGGCATTTTTCCAAAAATAACTGGACGTCCAACTGAGGAGGCATATCCACCAAATCGAGCTCCAACACAAAGTTGAATCATCTGACCTGGTTCAAGTTTTTTATAAGTTGCCCGAGCTATAGCATTTTGAGTTTGTCTGCCTCCAAATATATAGTTAGGAAAGGCTTCACACTCGGCACCATGCTTATACATGGCATGATAAAGAATGCCCATCGCTTCTTTCTCGGTCATTCCAACTTTCATTTCTTTTAAAAGATCCTCAAGGGCTAATTCGCTAATTCGGTGAGCCTCTTTCATCATGGCAATTTCATTCTCCGACTTAACCGCTCGCATATCGGAAATGATCCATTCAGCACGGATAATCTCTCCCTTTGACCCTAACGCCTCTTTTATTCCTTCATAAACTGGCATAGGAAGAATAGCATAATCTCCTAATGCTAAACGCTTAATTCCTTTTCCTCCTGATATTTCATCAAATACTTCTTTAAAATTTGATACTTGGATATCCGGATAATCAGGCTCAGCCGATTCTCGATAAGCAAGTAGTTTACGAATTTTTTTGATTTTACTTCTTTGAATGGCAAAAGGTTCAGCTTCTGGTCCAATCAATAAGATTGGATCTCCCTCTTTTGGAATGATTACTCCCGCTGTTTCAAAAATTGGCCAATGATCACTAAGGTATCGAACACTCGCATGGTCCGCTTCATTGGAATGAACTAAATAAGCATCATAATCTTTTTCAACTAACATTTTCTGAATTCGTTCAATCCTTTGATGAAATTCGGCTTCTGGTATTTCTCTTATCATGGTACTTTTCCTCCTCGAATTATTAATTTATACTGAAAATTATTCAGTTTTTACCGAAATGATATTTGGTTTAAAACCCTTTAAAAGAATCAGAATATATATATACCCAATAAAGATTCTAATAATTATTATATAAAAAGACCAACTAAGATTTCAAAACAACTTTTAAAACCTTTTCTTGTTGACTTGATGCTATTTGAAAAGCCTTTTCTGCCTCATTAAATGGAAAAACGTGAGATAATAAAGCTTCTAATGGAAGATCATGACGATTCAAGAGGTCAATAGCAATGGGAAAATAGTGGTTTGGGATGGCATGAGAAGCTCTGAGCTGCAACTTTTTAAAATGAAACTCATTGGCGTCAAAAGTTATCTGGCTTCCTTCTCCATACTCAATCCCATTAAAGGCAACGATACCACCAAACCGAGATACTTGAATAGCATCGGTAATGGTTTTGGGAGGTGCCGTAACAATGACTCGATCGGCGCCCTTGGGTATAGCATTTAGGATCTCACCTACCACATCATTTTCTTCATAACACAGAATCAAATCGGCACCCATTTGTTTCCCTAATTCCAAACGATAAGCCCCCCTCGGAGTAGAACGTTTGGAACCAACCAGGAAGACCCGACGAGCTCCTTGTAACTTAGCTAATCGTACCACCATCAACCCGATGGGACCTGGTCCAAAGACAACAACCTCATCATTGAGCTCTAGTTCAGCTCGTAAGGTCACATCTAATGCCACGGTAAGCGGTTCGGCTAAGCAAGCGTGAATAAAATCAATTCGTTTCTTATCATAAACATGCACCATATCCTGTCTAATGACAAGGTAATCAGAAAAACCAGCTTGGTTGGTCATGTAAGTAGTTAAGTTTTCGCAATACAATGAACGTCCATTTTTACATTGTTTACAAACCCCACAAGCTGCATGGTTTTCTATAATTACACTTTTCCCAATCAGACTGTCATCAACACCCTCACCGATCTGCTCAATGATTCCTACTACCTCATGACCTAAAGGTGTCCAATCTTCATTATTTCGAAGAAAATGGAGATCGGTTCCACAAATACCCCCTGCTTCAATCCGTACTAATACCTGTCCTGATTGAGGCTTGGGAACAGGTGCATCTCGCCATTGGAGCTGAAAAGGTGATTTTCCAAAAAGAACTTTCACAGTTACCTCCAATTATTTATA
>NZ_DAOLQM010000057.1:8481-9658 GCF_035418125.1 Atribacter sp.
GAAAAGACTAAAGGTTATCAATACCATGCTTTTTTAACCATTCCTCGAAATTCTGATTATCAGTAACTATCTCATTATCATAATTCTCCTCAAGTTTTTTCACTTGTTTGGCTAACTCCGGTTGCTCGCGCATGGCAACGGCCATATTACTATCAAACTGCTCAACCAGTGGGATTAAATCAGAAAAATCGAGGTTTAATTGAAGTAAAGCTTTGACTTTTTTTACGATAGAGATAATCCCTCTCGGATTGGTTGCATGGATATACATTGGTACATCAGTGATGAGGTTAATCATGTTTATGTTTCTCTCTTTGGTTAAAAAAGTGAGATAAGTAGTTAAACTGGCAGAGCCTTCGTAAGTGGTAAAACGGATATTTTCTTCCTCAAGAATTTTTTTTAATTTTTCATTGCTTACCGAACTATAGACCCGTGGATCTCGAGTGTGAGGAGTTAAACCGTTGACGCTTCCAATAAAATATATTTCTTGAATTTGATACTCTTCACACATAAAAAATAATATTTGACAGTATTGATCCCAATTAATATTTGGTTCTTTACCAGAGAATAGAATAAGATTATTATGAGTATCAGCAAAAAATTCATTAGTTGGAAACTTGACTTCATTTACTAATCCGTCGGTAATTTTCGTATAAGGACGAAATTGAGCAATTTCCTCCATAGATCCCGGTAAATTATATATATAAAAAGGGTGGGGATTTATTTCCGCAAACTTAATTGCATTCAACTTATTATTCAAATAAACAATAGTTCCGGTTGATACATATCCTCCATCCATCCACCCCGATAATCCAATGATCAATCTGGGAGAAAACAGAACTGGTTTTTCTAAAAATTTAAGATTTTCCATAATTGGAATCGATCCTCCTTTGATTTTAAACGATTGGAAATGGACAAATGGTTTTTTACTTTAAAATATTATACCTTTTCAGAATTATGATTACACATAAGCAGTTAAAAGAAGTTAATGAATCGAGGAATAAAAAAACCACAGGTTCTGACAAACTCTTGAACCTAAATCTCGCTTCGAAAAAAGAAATCACTTTCTAATATAGCGAAGCGCTTCAGGACTGGCCTTCCACTCTCCCTCTCGGGAAAACTTCGAAATTCCTATCTCTCGATCGGGAACTTCTTTCTTCCAATCCTTCGGTTTTTTATT
>NZ_DAOLQM010000058.1:0-9617 GCF_035418125.1 Atribacter sp.
TCCAGCACCAGTTACAATAACAACTTTGTCTTGTAATCTCATACTTTTCCTCCTTAATTGGTATATAATTACCACTTTCTGATAGAAATCAAACTTTATATAAAAAATTATACGAAATTTTAATGTACCTTTCAATTATCGAAACTAAAACTATCCTTTTGAATAAGCACCAAACAAAATATGATTCAGTTTTTATAAAAATAGATAAAATATATTATGTTAAGGATTTTTTTACATTATTATAAATCTTCAATTCTTAAGATGATGGTTTTTTATTCACTGCCCTTGAACAATTCTACTTTGGATGATTAATTTTTTGATTTCTATCTCTGGTAATAGTTATTAATTCTTACTAACAATTTACTTTAGTATTTTTTTTAAAGTTTAAACTAAATACTTATCAAACCTTTCAATTTTTTTTAAATAATAAATAATCTTATCATTAAAGAGTTGATATTTTAGCAATAGAACCCATTTCTCGCAGAAATATGCAGTGAACGCTTTTAATTTTAATGGTTCTATATTATTAAACGTTACGGAATTAAATTAATATAACCATCAAATATCTATTGGTCTGAAGAAAAGCACAACAGCCATGGCAATAAAAACCACAATTTCAGATCCGGCAGGCCAAAAACGACCTGTAATTGAAATTAGCATGCCCAATATAAAGGAAGCAAAAAAAGTCCCTCGTAAGTTTCCCATTCCTCCGGTTAAAACCACGGCAAAACAGAGGAGCAAGACATTCAAACCCATGTAAGGATGAACCGCTGTAATAGGTGCATATAAGACTCCACCAACAGCTGCAAGAGCACTTCCTAAAACAAAGGCAATAGAAAAATACTTCTCAACTCGTATACCAAGACAACGTACTCCTTCTTTATTATCCAGCGCCGCTCTGATAATCTTGCCAACCATGGACTTTCTTATGAATAGTTCAAGCCCAAAAAATACTAAAATCGCTAAAAGAATTACAAAAATACGGTAAACTGGAAAAACAAATCCTAAAAAATCGATAGACTTCCCTATCGGATCGCTGAGCGGTTTCGGATACACACCCCATACCCACTTTACTATATCAACTCCAATTAGAAAAACTGCAAAGGTCGCAATAAAAGTATAATCCAATGATTCCCCATATAAACGTCGGATGATGAAGCGCTCAATACAGTAACCCACCGAAGCAGCGATCAAAACCGCTAAAATACCTCCCCATAGAAAGGGTATACCAAAGTCATTTACTGATGCTGCTAAAATATAAGCCCCAATTGTATAAGTAATCGTATGTGCAAAGTTGATTACCCTCATGGTTCCAAAGGTTAAAGATAGACCAATAGAAATAAGATAGAGCACTGCTCCAATAGTCAATCCGTACATAATTGCATAGATCATTTGGATACCCCTTTCTCCAAAGGCGGGTCGGAGTTTTCACGAGCAGCAATTCTATTAAATAGAGTTTCCAGACCACCCCAGATGCCCTTTCTAAATCTGAAAACGATGAGTAATAATGATACCCCAAGAAGAAGTTCCCAACGCTGGAAATAAATGGGAAGAAGGTTTGTAATTAACATATAAATAATTCCACCAACAATCGATCCATAAAGACATCCAGGACCTCCTATTAAACAAGCGAATATAACACCCGAATTTGCATTCACATCGAGCACATTGGGATTAATGTAGCCATAATTCAATGCTGTTAAAGCTCCGGCAAAACCTGCGACAGATGCAGAAATTATAAAATTAATCCATTTATAATAGTAGGTGTTATAACCTAAAAACCTCACTCGTTTTTCATCCTCCTTTATTGATCGTAATAGAACTCCAAATGAAGAGGATGTGATTACTCGGAGGAAAAAGAAAACAAATATTAAGGAAATTAAGACAAACCAGAAACGAAAATTTGGATTTCTAAAATTAAAAAAACTGAAACTAAGGTTTCTAACACTCAAACCATTTTCTCCTCCGGTGATAGCTTTTAAGGGTGACATTACCAAAAACCAACCAACGCGGTTAAAAGCAAGATTAATCAAGGCGAAACACGCTCCAGTTGCTCGAATAGCAATAGATCCCGCTGCCATTCCTACCACACAAGCAGCCAGCACTCCAAATACAATAGCTAATAAAGGATTTGAAGTAAGATATCGAAGGGAAAGACCTGTAGCGTAAGCACCCACTCCCAAATAGAGAAGATGTCCCATAGACAGTCTTCCCATATATCCATATAAAAGATCAAAAGATAACACCATAATACAAAAAATCGCAAAATCGGTTGCTCGATGGGTGCCTAGAAAAGGGATAAAAAATAAAAAGACGATGATTAGAAAGATTAACTCAAAAATTCGCCGCCCAACATTGGTTTTGGTTAATTGACCCCACCAGATAGTAAAAATCTGAATTACCCTTCTTTTCTTATTAAGGACATTCCTCATAAGACTCTATCCCCTTCTCCTAATCTTAATCGAACCTAAAGAGATTTCTCTAAAAGAACTAGGTTGCGGATCTCTGAAACATCATCTAATATTCGGGAAACCTTCCCTTCCTTAAGTATAACAACTTGGTCTGCCAAACGACTTACAAGAGGAAGATTTTGCTCAACAATGATTGTCGATTGTTTTCCTTTTAAACGACTTAATATCTTAGCAATGTCATTAATGACAACAGCTGCTAAGCCTTGTGTGGGTTCATCAATAAGCACCAATCTTGGATCACCAACTAAGGCTTGTCCAATGAGGAGAACTTGTCTTTGTCCACCACTCAGCTGACCGGCTTTTAGTTGAAGAAATTCTTCCATTTTGGGATATATTTCTAAAACCTTATTAAGAGCTTGAGAAAGAGGTTCAGAGCTTGAGAATGCAGCAATTTCTATGTTTTCCTGAACAGTTAGGCTACCAAAAACCTTCTTATCCTGATTAACATAACGAATTCCTCGATGATACAGCTTATTTGGCAAAAAACCTGTTATATCTTCATTATCAAAGTAAATCGAACCCTTAAGGGGTCGAATAAGTCCTACTATACTTTTGAGAAGTGTTGTTTTACCTGCTCCATTTCTGCCCACGACAAAAAGGGTTTTTCCTGCTTCTAACTCAAGAAATATGTTATACAGCGCCTTTGCGTGACCATAAGCAACGTCAACATCTGCTACTTTTAGCATACCTTACATTTCCCCCCTAAAAAGACAATTTTAATTTTGATCTAAAGAGGCTTCACGCTGTCCTTCTTCTTCAAACATTTCCTCCTTGCCCCAGTAACACTCGTTAACTAAAGAGTCTCTAAGAACTTCAGATGGATCCCCCTCGCAAATGATATGCCCTTCATTCATTACGCTGAGCCGGTCCACAAAATCAACAATTGCTGATATTTTATGTTCAATTATGACAATTGTTACTTTACTTTTAAGAATTTTTAATAACGATAGAACTTTGGTTATTTCAACATCACTTAAACCACTGAATGGTTCATCGAGAAGTAATAGCTTAGGCTTCAAAGAAAGAGAAAGGGCAATCTCAAGCAGCCTTCTGTCACCATAGGAAAGCTCTGCAGTTACTGCATGGGCATAGCCTTCAAGCTCGACAAGCTTCAATGCTTCTAGGGAACTGTCCCAAGTACTATGAGAAGAAGAGGTTAAAAACTTCCAAAATGAGTGATGAAACTTGTAACTCCAAGTTATACAAGGAACCAGATTTTCCCATACTTTGAGGGAATTAAATACTGATACGAGCTGGAAGGTACGCACCATTCCCATGCTTACTCTTTTTTCTGGCGATAGACGGGTTATATCCCGCCCTTGGAAGAATACTCTACCTGATGATGGAAGAAAGAAGCCAGTTAATAGATTAAAGAGGGTGGTTTTTCCTGACCCATTTGGCCCAATAATCCCTAAAGTTTCATTTTCCTCTATAGAAAGGTTTACATCGTTGACCGCAGTTAAACCCCCGAAGTGCTTAACTAATCCATTCGTCGTTAGTAAGCTCATCTACGTTGGCCTCCTCAAACCAATTTCTCTTTGAATAAAAAGAAGCATGGCTCCCTTTTAAAGGGAGCCATGTCAGCTTACTATCACTCATACCCCATTTCCGCTAATGGTAAGCATAGAACTTCGGTTTCAAAGAAATCAGTAATTTTGGCAAAATCCCATTGGTCAACGCGTCCTTCAGTCCCTTTTCCTTCACCAACAAAGTAAGCGTACTTGTAAAAAGGTCTCCCATCAGGACGCCAAGTACCTGGTCCTTTAAAACTTTGGAAATCGGGACTCCCCAATAATGCCTGATACATCTTTGCTGGATCAGTTGATTGAGCAGCTTCCATAGCCCGGAGGGTTTCCTTCATTCCTATGTAGGCATATGCAGCCATTACATCGGGTTGTTCACCATATTCTTTCATAAAGGCTGCCCGAATCTTCTCGGCATTTTCATAGGTCTCTATATCTTTTTCTTTAATTTGGCTTAAATCATGGTACAGCCACATTCCCATTGTTACTCCATTAAGAGCTTCGGGTGGGATACCTGCAGCAATACTTATTACAATAGCATTGTAAAAAATCTTGGTATGTTTGCTTAAACCTAACTCGTAAGCTTGTTTCAGTATTTCAATGCCATCAGTACCCCATTGCCCCATCTGTACCACATCAGGCTTGGATTCAATGATCTTGAGTATATAAGAAGTATAATCAGGAGTTCCTACCGGAGTCCAAATAAATTCTAATTTAATGTCAGGATATTTCTCGTAAACTTGCTTCATCCCAACACCAACTCCATGACCATATGCATAGTCAGGAAGGCAAGCTATAACATATTTTGGTTTATAAGTCTGAATCACATATTCCGAGGTCATACGACCTATCGCATCTACAGCACCTTGTGAAGTAAAATAGTAAGGAGCTTTATTTTCCTTACGAAATACAGCTTCTTCAATTGAATTCGTAACCATTACAAATGCGCTACCATCTAACGCTTGTTCATTTATAGCTGTACTGACGTGAGCGAAGGTTCCACCCACCAAGGTCGTGATTCCTTCTTCAATATATTCTCGATACCTTCGAACTGCAACATCAGGTTTTGTTTCATCATCTCGAACAACTGCTTCAATTTGATACTTTTTATCCCCTATTGTTAATCCTCCTGCTTCATTAACTTCTTTAACAGCAAGAAGAGCTCCCTCTGACTGAGCTTTACCGGTTGGCGCTCCCGTACCCGTGAGGCTATACATTATTCCTACTTTAATAACATCTTCTTCGGCAATCGCTAAACCACAGCACATAAGAAACGTTATAACAACCACCACAAAACTCACCCATTGTTTTTTCATTCTTAAATTTCTCCTCTCCTTTTTTCTTGAAAATTCACTATCTCATACAACTCTTTTCACCGTTTTTTTGAGCATCACCTACCTTTTTTAAGAATTATCCCAAAATATGGTATTTTCTTAACAATACCTTTTCATATTTTAACATTTAAAAATATTTTTTCAATTAATTGAATTGAATCATTTTGATTATTCTTTTTATATTTTTTTATATTTTTAAAATTAGCATTCTCAACATTCATAGTTCTATAATAACACTTTTTCTTTCAACCATGCTGAAAGACTATTGACAAAATAAGATGGTATCTTTTTGATCTTTTTTGAATGACTAAAAACATTTTTCATAGTGGATTTAAGGAGTTCAAGGGGTAAAGTCAAAGTTTCCATAAAAGTTATCCTGAACCTCATCATAGCAGATGTAAAAGAGCTCTTCAAGGTTCGGGGATCTTGATTTCTCCAGTTCACTACCGCCAGCATGATATATATGATAAAGATAGTGCTAGTTTGAGTAATCAGTTCATTATAAGATCGAATCCTAAATTCTCGAGTCAGTCTCAAAAAAGACTTTACCGTTTGAAGATTAGCTACAATATACCAGTACTTCCCATAGAGGGTAATGATCTGGTCTCCTCAAAAGAGAAAGATCAGTTGATAAGAGTAATAGCCACCGGTTTTTTTATTTTCTATTTTGGCCAAAGACAATACGGGTTTAAAGTAGTTTGGTAATAAGATTGAGTTTAATCACCATTAAACTAATGATGTTTCCCTGTGGTCTTTTCTGTATCCAATTGAAAAGAGAGAAAAAGGTTTTCCATCAAAGGTACAATGGGTTTTGGGAGTTTTTCAGTAATTATTATGGTGCGAAAGTTGAGTTATCATTAGAACTTTTTACTCTAAATTAGCATGTCGCTTCATCATTTCTTGATAAGCGAGATCTCGTTTGTCATAAACCAAGTTGAGAATACAACCATCAAAGAATAGCATTAAGGAATGCTCAAAACGTGTACCGCCTCCATTCGCACTGAGTTGTTGTGACTCAGGAGTCATTTCAGGATGAAACTCAACCACTAAATCACAAAAAGGATGAAGCGGTGTTTCGGGTTTTCCTATAATTGCTGCAACTGTCGCGCCGATTTTTTTGGCTTTTTCCGCAAATAAAAGGATTGATCCAGTTGAACCTGAACCAGAGGCAACTACTAATACATCTTCTTTATCAATGGAGGGACAATCGACCTCGCCAACAATGTGAACCTCGTAACCCAGATGCATCAATCTCATCGCAAAACCCCGGAGGATTAGAAAACTTCTTCCTCGAGCCCAAAAAAAGATACGGCGTTTAGCCCTTAAAGAGTCTATAAAGTGTAACCACTTAGAAACCCCTTCTAAATTCAAGGTCAATAGCAAGGAATGAGTTTCATTAATCACTTGCTGTACTGATTCAAAAAAAGATTGTTTCATCTATAATCCTCCTCATATTCTGAGCTTCGAGCTTAGGATTAGAGGCTTTTGTTATCGAAGATCCTGCCACAACAATAGCTGGTTGAATACTTTTTAAAATTTCTGGGAGATTAAGAGAATGAATACCTCCCGCCACCATTAGGGGTAAACGACGAGAAGAAACAAAAGACGACTGACGGGAAAATTCTAATAAAGAACCACCTTTCTTTACAACATCAGTAGACAGATGGATACATAAATAATCCGGACATAAGGAATAAATAAATTTTATTTTATTCTCATCGGACAAGGAGAGATCGATGATATCAACCACCATTTTGGCTTGGTTTAATTGAGTAGCATCTCGTACTTCTTCCAAAGTATAAGTAGAGGCTCCGGCTAAAACCGACACCATATTAGCACCTGCAGAGATAGTCTCATTTGTTTCCCAACGACCAGCATCAGCAATTTTTGTATCGGCAAAAAGTATCTTATCACCCTTTGTCCAGTCTTTAATTAGCTCAACTATTGATAAGCCATATCGCATTATAAGTGGGGTACCTATTTCTACAATATCAACAACTGATAGAACCTCTGGTTTTAACAATTTTTTGGCTTCCTGTTTGGTGAGTATATCCAGAGCAATTTGAAATAGTGCTTTTCTTTGATTCATAGCTTTTATTAATTAATCCTCCAACAAACGAATGATTAAGCCACTCCATACTTTTGGATAAAAATAGGTCGATTTCTGTGGCATTCTTTGAGAATGAAGAACTGATTTTTCAACATCATCCATAGGAGTTGGCTTCATTATAAATACAATCTGATGCTTATTCTCTTCTTTTACAACCTGAACAACATCCTTAGTCCCTCGCAAATAATCAACGTAATCTTTATTTTTCTGCATTTCTTCATCAATTCCTAATAATTCTTTCATGATAAGCTCATGAAGGATGCAAGTATCGATATATCGATTAACATTTTCGGTTTCCATTATTTGATCCATGATTTCAGGTTTTTTCAGAGTGATTGTTCCCCATATCTCTTCAACTTTTGAATAAGCCCCGATAGTCATTAAAGGAGCATTTTGGTAATATTCATAAAACTCTTTCTCGTTAGCAAAAAGATTAACTTCAAAGTATTTTTTAGCTTTATCAAAAAACCCTTTGATCTGGTTTTCAGGAAGCCCATGAATAAGCCGATGGGTTGGCAAGGCTAAAAGGCCAGGATTTTTTAAATTGATCAATGTCATCATTACATAATCGGCAGGAATTGGTTCCATCGGGTCACCAAGTTTTTCTCTTATTTCCTGGCGGTACATTAAGCTCGTTTCATAGCGATGGTGTCCATCAGCAATTATTATGGTTCGAGGATTCATAAAAAGGCGTATTTGATTAATAGCGTTATGATCAGAAAGCCTCCAAATAGTGTGGAGAGTTCCCTGCCAATCCTCAAATTGGAAAAGAAAGTTTTCAGATGTTTTGCTTTCTTCTAATATTGCATCGATACGACCGGTGGAATCGTTATAAACTCCAAAAATTTGTTCTAAGTTAGCATTGGTTGCTCGTAATAATTCCAAACGGTCAAGAGAATATTTAGGCATGGTTTTCTCATGTGGCATAATGATTTTTTTATCAAATTCTTCCAGCCGAACCAAGCCGACAAAGCCGGTGCGTTTTTTTCTTTCCGGTTGTGAATTGATTGTGTATTCTTGCTCGTAGATATATAAACTTGGTGACGGATCCCTTTGAATTTTACCCTGTTGAATCCAGGTTTTAAGAAGTTGCGCGGCTTCCTCATACCCTTTTTCGTTCTTACCCAAGGTTATATGAACTATATTATCTGGATCATCTGTTAATCTCTTTTTGTCTCTTTCGCTGATGATATCATAAGGGGGTGCAGCCAAGCGTTCAAAAGACTTATTTTTTAAAAGGTCAAGTGAATAATGAAATCCGTTAAATGACTTTACTACTGCCATTATTAATATCCTCCCATCACTGAGCAGAAAAATTTATAACCTGCTTCCAATAAATTTTTTTATTTTTTTAATTCTTACCTAAAATAACGAAAAATCATTATAAACAAAATTTGCTTAATTTTTCTCAAATATTAAGGCCTCATAAAAATATTCTTGAAAGTCAGCACGAGCTGATAATTCAACATATTGTGCTTTTTTGGCTAAATTTTCAACTTTTTCTCGAAATACTTTCGAAAGAAGGGCTTTTTTGGCTCCAAGCAATGATGCATTTCCAACTGATAATACTGTTTCTACCCTTGGGATAATACCCACAGTCATTGCACTCTCTGGATTTATAAAACTCCCAAAAGCTCCTGCCAATATTACCTGGTCAATATCTGATTCTTCTCGTTTGGCCTGGTGGAGCAAAACTTTCCTTCCCGCTTGTAAGGCTGCCTTAGCCAATTGAAGTTGAGAAATATCTTCTTGGGTTACAATAATTTGTGGATCATGACTTAAAACAAAATAAGGGCTTTTCCCTTCTGCCTGTATTCGAGAAGATAACAAATGATTGTCTTTTTGTAATCTTCCATTTGATGCTATAGAACCTCCCTTGATTAAACAAGCCAATGCATCAATGAGTCCAGTTCCACAAACTCCTCTTGGCGCTACATCTCCAATGGTGTATATTTTTAATTCAGAATTTTCAATCTCTACTTGGTGAATTGCTCCCAGGGTAGCACGGGTACCGTGCTTGATTTGAGCCCCCTCGAAAGCCGGACCTGCTGCTGTTCCACAGCAATAAATCTTACCCTGGTCAGAGAGGACAATTTCTCCATTGGTTCCTATGTCAACATAGAGGAGGGTTGAATTATTATTCTCAAGGTCATGAGCTCCTATACCAGCAACAATATCG
>NZ_DAOLQM010000059.1:0-9547 GCF_035418125.1 Atribacter sp.
GCTTGTTACTTGGAAACTTCTTTTGGAAGTAGGCGGAATATTTACTTTTCAAGGTGTTAGTGTATTCAATTTAATCAATATAACCAAAATAATCCCTCATCCAGAACCTTTCTGGATTTTGAGGGCAAAAGATACTCTAACATAGCAATAGTTGAAAGTCAACAGAGTTAAAAGGAAAAAATTATGACTATCCTGAAAATACCTAAATAAGTGAAAAGTAATCAAATAAAAATGAGAAAGAAAGAATTCAACAATTCCCCTCCGCTGGAGGGGAATTGTTGAAAAAGCATTTAATATTCAATTTTTTAATTCCGCTCTTGAGAGCTTTCTTTCTTTTTCCTCTCCTATCAGGGGAAAAGGAGCAATTGGAGGAAATTTATAGCAAGTATGAGCTTAAGACTCGAACATAATTAGCTCGTTCGAACCGTTCTGGATCTTTTACCGATTTTTGACTCATACTTCCCTGCATTTGTTGAATTGATTGATACTCATGTTCTTCCATCCAAGCCACCAGGTCATTAAGAATGGATTCTAAATAAGGAATGCCCTTTTCAAACAAAACTGATGTCATCATAGCAACTTTGGCGCCGGACATCATTGCCTTAAGGACATCAACGTGAGAATGAATGCCACCCGTTATTGCCAAATCGGCTTTGATGTGGTTGTATAAAATTGCTACCCAGCGGAGCCGGAGACGTAGTGACTCGGAACGGCTAAAATTTAAATTAGGGACTACTTCTAATTTTTCGATATCAAAATCAGGTTGATAGAAACGATTGAAAAGCACTAATCCATTGACTCCAGCTGATTCAATTTTTTTTGCCATGTTACCCATAGAACTAAAATAAGGACCGATCTTCACTGCCAAAGGAAATCTGGTGTTAGATCGCACCGATTTGATTAAATCGATGTAATTTTTTTCCACCATGTCTCCAGTATTCTCAAAATGAGTGGGGAGATAGTAGACGTTCAGTTCCAACGCATCAGCTCCGGCATCTTCGATTTGTTTGGCAAACTTGACCCAAGAGCCCTCGGTAGTCCCATTGAGACTGGCAATGAGGGGAATGTTTAGAACTTTTTTAGCTTTTTGGATATATTCCAGATAGAGCTCCGGTCCCAAGTTGTAATGATTAAGATCGGGGAAATAAGTAATCGATTCTGCATAGCTTTCGGTTCCACGGTTAAGGCTTCTATCGAGCTCTAGAGATTCCAGGGTGAGCTGTTCTTCAAAAAGAGAATGGAGAACAATGGCTCCAGCCCCTTTTTCTTGCATGAGTTTTAGATTTTCTATTTTTTCACTCAAAGGAGATGCTGAAACGACTAATGGATTTTTTAGAGTAAAACCCAGATAAGAGGTTGAAAGATCGATCATTGAAGACCACCTTCCTTCTAATTTTCAAAGACTATTTAAAAATTTTTTATAAAAATACTGAAAATAATCACAACAATATCCGATTATTAATTATTTAAAACCCTTCTTTTTAGCTTTTATTTCGTTTAATTTTTTCTAATTGATCGAGAATTTAATTATGGGACTTTGTGCCGGAGAATAAATATTTCTGATTACCTTATAATTTAATAGGCATAAGGAGTGAATTAATGATGATGCGACTAGATAAATCCCTTAAATTTTTTTAGTAGGATGGGGAGAATGTTTTGAGCCATGAGAAAAATCCGTCTTTTAAATGTTTTTTAAAACCTAGATGAAAAAAATCTTTACTGAGTTGTAAGCAGAGAGAAGCGGGGAGAAAAGGATAAAAAAATAATAGATAGAATCCACCGGGACCGGAAAAACCCCCTAGGATGTCGCCATTGACGGTTAAATTTTACCAGTTTCATAGTTATTCTTTTCATATCGAATCTGAAAAAAAAGAGCGGTAAGGTACCTTACCGCTCTTTTTAGTGTGTGCTAATTATCCTTTGTTTTCTGGTTCCATTGCTGCTAAATGTTGATACAGTTTCCAACGAGCAGCAACATCCTCTTCTGCTAAGGCAAGAAGCTTCTGAGCTTGTTCTGGGTTGCTTAGTTTGAGCATAGAATAACGAGTTTCGTTATAAATATACTGGTCAAGAGGGAGGCTTGGAGCTTTGGAATCGATTTGGAGTGGATTCTTATTATCTTTTGCTAAATTGGGATTGTAACGAATAAGAGGCCAATAGCCTGATAGAACGGCTTTTTTCTGTTGCTCCATGCCGTGGACTAAATCAAAACCGTGGTTTATGCAGTGGCAATAGGCTATTATGATTGATGGTCCATCATAAGCTTCGGCTTCAAGAAAAGCTTTAATGGTTTGAATATCGTCGGCGCCCATTGCTACTCGGGCAATATAGATATTCCCATAGGGAATTGCCATTAAAGCCAGATCCTTTTTGCGCAAATCTTTTCCACCAGCAGCAAATTTCGCTACTGCTCCTCGAGGAGTGGATTTTGACATTTGTCCACCAGTATTAGAATAAACCTCGGTATCCAAAACAAGAACGTTGACATTTCGGCCAGAAGCTAACACATGGTCTAATCCACCATAACCGATATCATATGCCCAACCATCTCCGCCTAAAATCCAAACGCTTTTCTTGACCAAAGAATCAGCTATGGTCAGCAAACGTTTTGCCTCAGAGGTGTTAAGATCTGATAGCTTGGACTTGAGCTGGCTTACTAGTTCCCGCATGGTTTTTATGCCTGCTTCAGTTGATTGATCGGTAGAAAGAATTGCATCAACTAAAACAGAACCGACTTGAGAAGCCATATTGCTAAGAATTTCTTTGGCAAACTCAGCTTGTTTATCAAGAGCTAATCGCATACCAAGCCCAAACTCAGCATTGTCTTCGAAGAGTGAGTTTGACCAAGCAGGGCCTCGACCATCGTTGTTGTATGCCCAAGGAGTTGTAGGAAGGTTTCCTCCATAAATAGAGCTACACCCAGTGGCATTGGCGATAATTGCTCGATCCCCAAAGAACTGACTCAAGAGTTTAACGTAAGGAGTTTCACCACAACCAGCACAAGCACCGGAAAATTCAAAAAGTGGCCGCAGCAACATAACATCCCGAGTACGGCTCAGATTAAGCTTGGCTCGTTCGGGGTCGGGGATGCTCATGAAAAATTTCCAATTCTCGGTTTCTTGTTGGCGAAGTGGGATTTGGGGAGCAAAATTAATCGCTTTTAAGCTGGTATCTTTTTTATTTTTTGCTGGGCACGCTTTTATGCAAGCCCCACAACCAGTACAATCCTCTGGAGAAATTTGGATGGTGAAGGCGTAGTTAGGAAACTCTTTCCAACGAGCTGCAGTTCGTTTGAAAGTCGGAGGAAGTTCGCCAGCTTTTTCCGTATCGTATATTTTTCCTCGGATAACAGCGTGAGGGCAAACTAAAGTACATTTACCACATTGAATACAGACTTCTGGATCCCACACCGGAATTTGGAGAGCAATATTTCTTCTTTCCCATTGGGTGGTTGCACTGGGGAAGGTTCCATCGATAGGCAATGCGCTTACCGGAAGACTATCGCCTTCATTAGCAATAATTTTGGCAGTCACTTCCTGAACGAATTCAGGGGCTTCGAGAGGAACGGAACGACGCATTTCAAATTGGCTATTAGCAGAAGAAGGAACTTTAACCTCATGAAGGTGTCCCAGCGCAGCATCGACAGCGGCGAAGTTTTTCTTTACCACCGCCTCACCTCTCTTACCGTAAGTTTTTTCAATTGATTCCTTTATTTTTTGAATAGCTAAGTCTCGAGGTAAAACACCACTAATAGCAAAAAAACAGGTTTGAAGAATGGTGTTTATTCTTCCACCCATTCCGGTTTCTTGAGCGACTTTATAGCCATCGATCACAAAAAAGCGAAGCTTTTTATTGATAATTTGTTCCTGAACTTTTTTAGGGAGATGTTCCCAGGTTTTATCGGCTCCATAGGGACTATTGAGTAGAAAAATCGATCCTTCTTCAGCATTTTTCAACATATCGAATCGCTCTAAGAATGGGAATTGATGGCAAGCGATGAAATTAGCTCGATTAATCAGATAAGGAGCATGAATCGGTTTAGGTCCAAAGCGGAGATGGGATACGGTTACAGCTCCAGCTTTCTTGGAATCGTAAACAAAGTATCCCTGAGCATAGTTTTCAGTCTCTAATCCGATAATTTTCACCGAATTCTTGTTAGCGCCAACAGTTCCATCAGATCCTAATCCGTAGAAAAGAGCTCGAACGGTTTTGGGATCCTCGGTTGAGAAAGATGGGTCGTATTCAAGACTGGTATGGGTGACATCATCTTTGATTCCTACAGTAAAATGATTTTTAGGGTCGGCTTTTTTGGCTTCGTCAAATACCGCTTTAACCATGGCGGGGGTAAATTCTTTGGATGAAAGCCCATAACGTCCTCCGAGAACTCGAGGTTTATGAGATTGAGAAAGCATCCCTTTCTCCACTGCTTCTTCGATAGCTGTCTTTACATCGATGTACATTGGTTCACCCACCGCTCCTGGTTCTTTGGTTCGGTCAAGCACGACAATGGTTTGAACGGTTTTAGGAAGAGCAGCAATAAAATGTTCTACTGAGAAGGGACGGTAAAGTCGAGTTTTGATTAAGCCTAATTTAGCCCCGCGCTCATTCAGGTAATCGACCGTTTCTTGGGTTGTTTCGGCTCCTGATCCCATAATCACAATAACCGATTCAGCGTCCGGAACTCCATGGTAACCGAAAAGTCGATACTTTCTTCCAACTAGTTTTTCAAACTTTTCCATAACTTTTACGACAACACTCGGGCAGTTAAGATAATAAGGATTACATGCTTCACGGGCTTGAAAGAAAACATCAGGGTTTTGAGCGGTACCCCGAATAAACGGACGATCGGGAGAAAGCTTCCGGTTTCGGAAGTCTTCAACCAACCGGTCATCAATCATTGCTTTCATATCATCAATAGATAAAAGTTCAACTTTGGCAACCTCGGAGGAGGTTCGGAACCCGTCAAAGAAATGAAGAAAAGGAACCCGTGACTCTAAAGTTGCAGCTTGGGCTATTAGGGCTAAATCCATTGCTTCTTGAGGAGAATTTGAAGACAATAAGGCAAAACCAGTTTCCCTGGTAGCCATAACATCACTATGATCTCCAAAAATAGATAAAGCATGAGTAGCTACGGTACGAGCAGCAACGTTGATAAGTGCCGGTGTAAGCTCTCCAGCGATTTTGTACATGTTGGGAATCATTAATAATAACCCTTGAGAGGCGGTGAAGGTTGTGCTTAAAGCCCCGGCTTGAAGCGAACCATGAAGTGCTCCCGCTGCCCCTCCTTCGCTCTGCATTTCAATTACTTGAGGAACAGTTCCCCAGATATTAGGCTTATTCTCAGCTGCCCATTGATCGGCTAATTCTCCCATTGTTGAAGATGGGGTGATGGGATAAATAGCGATTACTTCGTTGATATGGTATGCTGAATAAGTCGTCGCTTCGTTCCCATCGATCATGACCAATTCTCGTGTCATATCTTATCTCACCTTTCTTATTGGATTATTTCCCAATTCGTTTTATAGGTAAAAAACATTTTTCACGTGAAAATTATTGTAACATTATTATTGTGGTCTCATCAAAATATTGAAAATCAAGTATCTATGTGAACATCCCTTCTTCCTTCAAAAGCTTGAGTTAGGGTAATTTCATCAGCGAACTCCATATCCCCACCTAAGGGTAACCCACGAGCAATCATCGTGACTCGAATCGAAAAAGAACGGAGTTTACGGGCAATGAAATAGGCAGTTGCTTCACCGTCAAGAGAAGGATTGGTGGCTAAAATTACTTCTTTAAATTTTTCAGTTTCAATCCGTTTCATGAGTTGGTTGATGGTCAAATCTTCTGGACCGACACCTGAAAGAGGAGAAAGCACACCCTGGAGAACATGATAGAGACCACGATAACCAGTTTTTTCAATAGAAAGAACATCCTGAGGTCGTTCAACAACGCAAAGTATGGTTGATTCCCGGGTAGAATCCTGACATATAGAACAAAGTTCATTTTCTGTATAAAAACCGCAACGAGAACAAAAGTGAATTTTTTGTTTCACCTCAGTAAGGGAATTAATCAACCCCTCTATCTCATCCGGTAATGATTTTATTAGAAAAAAAGATAACCTTTGAGCGGTTTTGGGGCCTACGCCAGGGAGACGCGAAAATGAGGCGATTAAATTTTTTAATGCCTCTGGATAAGAATCACTCAAACAACTTCCACCTCACATATAGTTAATTGCTTAACAACTTCCACCTCAAAATCTTTAATCCACCCCGATATCCCTCTTCTGTGGGAAAAAAGACCTAAGGGGAGATAACTCGAGAGGGTGAGGGGGCGAAAGAAAAAGCAAAAACTTTCCAGAAAAGAATAATCCACCCCTACACTTTCACATCAACCCAGGGAGATTAAATCCTCCGGTAATTTTCGCCATTTCTTCTTGAGCCATCTCTCGAGAACGATTGAGAGCTTCATTAACGGCAGCCAAAACTAAATCTTGAAGCATTTCAATGTCATTTTCTTCTAACAGCGAAGGCTCAATTTTTATTTCAAGAATTTCTTGTTGACCATTACAAATTACTTTAACCATTCCGCCCCCGCTGGATGCTTCAACTTGTTTGGTTTTTAGTTCTTCTTGCAATTTCGCCATTTTAGCCTGCATTTTCTGGGCTTCCTTCATCAGATTTTTCAAAGTCAGTCTCCTCCCATCCGATTCTTAAATGATCATCAATGGCCGAATATTCAACAACCAAGCCGCCAAAAATCTCGACCGCGGCTAAAAAGGGTTTTACCTGATTATTATTGTTTTCAACTTTATTAATTAAAATTTTATCATTATTAAAATTATTTGGAACTACATGATCAGTTTCATCGCTTGGTATTTGCTCTGATTCATCAGAATTATTCGAACTATCAATAACACACTCCAGTTGGCATTTTTTGCCTCTGATTTCCTGGAGAACATCGATAATTATCTGGAAGTTTTCCTTTCTTTCTACACTTTCTTTGTGAAATCGGTTATTTGGTCCAAACGCTAAAATTAACTTGGAATTGCTGTCCTCCCGCAACTCAGCTTCTTGCAAAAAAGCATAAAGAGATATCTTTCTTTTTTTTAAGCGCTGTAAAATAGTTTGCCATTCATCATCGAATGCATTGACAGATTGGGTATTCGTTAACGATGAGTAAGAAATCGGACTTTTCTTATTAGGAACGGACATCTCCTTGGCAAGAGCTCTTTCAGGAGAAGTGGTTAAATCCATTGACTTTTGTTGGTTCGCCAGAAGATCTATTATATCTAATAGGGCCAATTCAAGCAATATTTGCGGATGAGAAGACCGTCTTATTTCTAATTCCAATCCCTGGAGGCGTTGCAAGATTTTTCTTAAGGCAAGTACTGGACGGGGACTGACCATTTCTTGCAAAATTTGAATCCTTTGGGGAGCAATGCCTGATGGAGACGGGGATTCAATGAGAGATAGAATGAGGAGAGAATGAAAATACTGACTTAGAGAACGAGCGATGTCTTCAGGCTCTAATCCCCTCAAAATCCACTCGTTTGTTTTTAGCAACACCATACCGCAGTCTCCTTTACTAAGAAGAACAAACAAAGCATCGAGATCGGATTGGTCAACTTCTCTCAAAACTAAAGTAGCATGTTCATAAGTAATTCTTTTTTCTTCCCAGGACATAAGTTGTTCTAGGAAGCTTACTGCATCACGGAGCGAACCAGCAGATTTTTGGGCTATTAGGTATAAAGCTGCCTCTTCAATTGAAAAGCCTTCTTGATTGGTAATTTTGCTAAGATGCTGAACCATGGCTTCATTTTCGATAGAATTGAAGTTTATTCGAAGACATCGAGATAAGATAGTGTCAGGTAGGCGATGAGGTTCAGTGGTAGCCAAAATAAAAATGGCATGAGCGGGAGGTTCTTCCAAGGTTTTCAATAAGGCATTGAAGGCTTCAGTGGTAAGCATGTGCACTTCGTCTATTATATAAACCTTAAAACGTGATTCGATTGGAGAATATTTTACTTTTTCCCTTAAATCTCGAATATCATCAATCCCACGATGAGAAGCGGCATCGATTTCTATACAATCGAGGGAATTTCCTTCTATGATGCGAATACAGGAAGAGCATACCCCGCATGGTTGAGCCGTAATACCCTGAGCACAATTTACTGAACGAGCCAGAATACGAGCGGTTGTAGTCTTCCCCACACCTCGGGGACCACAAAACAAGTACGCGTGATTTATCTGGCCGCTTTTTAGGGCGTTGGTTAACAATCGAGAAGCGACCTCTTGCCCGACAATCTCTTCGAAAACCTGAGGACGCCATTTGCGATAAAGGGAACGGTAGGTCAATTGGTTCTACACCTTCAATAAAAAGATACCATCAGATCCCTCTTGAGAGGGATGTCGCGGATAGACGGTGTGGATTAAATAAAAAAACAAAATCCAACGAAATTCATTGCCTCCAACCGTGCACCGAAATTCGATATTTCCTCCCGGCTGTATCCAAGACAGTTAACTCAAATCAGGCACTCTCACGGCACCCAAAGAGCCCCACGTACCGTTGCTTCCTCCCGGACCTGGCGGGGTTTATGGGGATTTGTCGCGTAAGACCCAATCTTCAACGCCACTTTTCTTGGCCGACACCAAAAGAAAAATACCTGGTTTCGGAATTCGACCCTGCTGTAGCGGATTGCAGGTACAGGGCACCGCTAACTCCCCATCTAGCACGATTAGAGGCATAACTCTGGCGGAGAGGGTGGGATTTGAACCCACGAGACAAGTTCTACACCTGCCTACTCGCTCTCCAGGCGAGCGCTTTCGTCCACTCAGCCACCTCTCCAAATATACTCAGCCTCACAACTTCCGAAAACATTATATAAATGACTGCCTCATTTTACAAGTGTAGGATTTAAGGAAGAGATAAATCTCTTAGGTATCTATTTACGAGCATAATAAATGTAACTTCGTTTAAATTAAAAAAAGTGAGGGGGTTTATTTCTTTTCATTGATTGATGAGATTTCACCCATTAAGAGAAGATTCCAAGAGATATACTTTTCTCATTTTTTTAATTACTTTTTAACTCATTCCTATGTTTTTAGGATAAATCCTCATGCCACTTTCGTTGCACCAGATGATGATGAAAATACGCACCCAGGAATCGTTTCCCACTTTAGAAAAGGGGGTAAGGGGGATTTGAGTTTTTACTGCTCCGTCATTCAGACTGTGTCACAATTATTCTGTAAATTATTTACTCCCATTTATGCTAATATTTTATAGCAATATTGGGAATAGATAGCTAAAAAAAATGAAGAAAAATATACTAGGTCCTCCGCTTTCAAGCTATTCTTGGTGAAAGAAAGGAATTGTGACACAGTCTGAATGCGAGGATCGTCCTATGCGAAGCGGCAATCTCATTTAGTATTTTTTAATTAATTAAAAGATGAGATCCTCACGCGGGAAAGCACCGCACAGGATGACTGATGAAAAGCACACCCCCCTAACCCCCCTCAATGGGGGAATTCATTTAATGGTATTTTCAGGA
>NZ_DAOLQM010000060.1:0-9481 GCF_035418125.1 Atribacter sp.
CCGGAACACCTCTCATAGTTAACCGAATTGCTTATGAGTCAGAACTTTTAATAACCGAAGGACTCGTAGAACCACATTTTTTTGCAGGTTTTTCTGGTGGCAGAAAAAGCATTCTTCCCGGTATTTGTGGTTATGAAACAATAATGTCAAATCACAGTCCGCTCAACATTAGTTATCAAGCTGCTACTAGTGGAAATTTGGAAGGAAATCCCATTCATATAGAAGCGTTGGAAGCCGCTCAAAAATTAAACGTCCGATTTACCCTCAACACGGTTATTGACTTAGAAGGGACGATTAGAGCTTGTTTTGCAGGAGATCTCGATTCATCATTCAGAAAAGCGGTGGAATTTGTTAAACATCATACTATGGTTAATGTTCCGAGATCACCGGTAACAGTGGTCTCTAATCTGGGATATCCCTTAGATCGAGATTTATATCAGGGGGTCAAAGGAATTTTTACTGGTTCATTGGTAACTGAAGAAGGTGGAATGGTTATTTTGGTAGCAGAATGCCAGGATGGGATAGGACATGAGAATTTCTATAAAATTTTCTTAGGCCAAAATTCACCCGATAGCATTTATAATAAGATATTATCGGGAGCCATAACCGGCAGAGATCTTTGGCAAGTACAAGTTCTGGCGAAAGTTTTAATGAGGAATCGGGTGGTAGTTGTTACTGGTAATAAGATTACCAGTGAAATTGCTTCTAATATGTTTTTACTTCGCTTCAATAGCATTGATGAAGCTTTAGCGCAAGCTGAAGCCTGGTATGGTGCTCATTGTCAGGTGAATGTAATTCCCGAAGGTCCTGGTGTTATTCCAAAACCGGTGATTTAAACTTATTGGTTCAAATCAGAAAGGAGATGAAGAAATGAGAATTGCTTTAGCTCAAATTTGCCCAAAAACAGGAGATACACTTAATAATTTAAAGATATTTGAAAACTATATAGTAAGGGCAGCGGAACAAGAGGCACAATTAGTTGTTTTTCCAGAGATGGCTCTCACAGGTTACGGGAACAGTGATCGCTTTTTCGAAATAGCTGAGTCAATTCCTGGTCCTTCAACAGAAGTTATTCAAAAGTTGGCGAAAAAATATGAGATCTATGTGACCTGGGGAATGCCAGAGGAGGGCTTGAAAGGAGTTTTATATAATTCGGCGGCATTTGTCGGTCCTGATGGTTATATTGGTAAGTGGCGAAAACAAACACTACCTGGTCATGCCACTGATCAAACTGGGCCAGGAGCTTTTCCAGATCGCCGTTTTTTTCGAGTAGGGACCGAAATCCCAATTTTTGAAACTAAAATTGGGAAAATTGGTCTTATGATCTGTTATGATACTTTTTTTCCTGAAATAGCACGTCTATTGACATTAAAAGGAGCAGATCTTTTAGTTATTCTCTCTGGTTCTCCCTCTTTTGAGAAAGATATTTTTGAACCGATTATTAAAGTAAGAGCAATGGAAAATACAGTCTGGCTTGCCTATTGTAACCTAGCTGGGGAAGAAGGTGGGCTTACATATTGGGGAGGAAGTTGTGTAATTGGCCCAGGTAATCCAAAAACCAAGGTTCCTGGAGAACCAATTTTAAGTAAGGCACCTTATGATGTGGAATCATTGACTGTTGCCGACATCGATTATTCGCTTAATAAAATATTTCGTCCTTACTTTCCAGTTTTACGTGATATCCCACAAAAGATCTATGGTGAATTATCTGAGCAAAGTCGGTTATTAGGATAGACCCTCATGCTATCTAGTAGCACCAGATGAGGATGAGATTTCTCATCCAGAAACCAATCTCCCCCTTTAGTAAAGGGGGTTGGGGGGATTTGATTTTTTTACTGTTCCGTCATTGCGAGGAACGAAGTGACGTGGCAATCTCATCCACTCAATCTGTCATTCTGAGAGTCCGGTATTTTTTGCCGGACGACGTGAGAATCCCATCCTTTAAAACATTTGTAAAGAAAAAATGAGATCCTCACGCGGGAAAGCACCGCTCAGGATTACGAAAGAAAGGCACCCTCCCCGCCGTAAAGCGGCACCCCTCCAAGGAGGGGAATTTTTAATATATTCCCCTATTGAGGGGGGATTCAGGGGGGTGTGTATTTCTCATTTTTATTGGTTAATTTTTTACTCATTCTAGTATTTTCAGGATAGATGTTCATGATGTACAGCGGCAATATAAGTTATCGGATGGAGGTTTTGGTTAAATCTTTGGTTAAATTACCCAAGCGATAAGATAATAATACCAAAAATTATCCTCATTAGCACTTAAGACAAAATCATTCCTGTATCTTAATTAGCTACTGGAAAGAAATCTCTCAACCCGTGCTTTCTGTTCTTCGTTTAATGGTTCAAGTGGAGATAATACTTTACCGTTTCCAAAACCGAGTACTGAAAGAGCATACTTAATTCCTGCAATCCAACAAGTACCAGCCAATGGAAGGTTATTTCGTAAAGCAATTACTCGATCATAATATTTCCTTAAATCATCGAACTTTTTTTGTAAGACTGAACGATAAACCGAAACAAAAGTAGTTGGTTCAACATTGGCACATCCTGGAACAATCCCGTTAGCTCCAACAAAAAGTGCTGATAACATACTTATCTCGTCTCCCATAAGTACAGAAAGACCGGCATCTTTCCCTTTCTGAATCAATTCTGTGTAATAGTCAGCAACTCCTGAGCTTTCTTTACAGCAATGAATCCAACCACGATGCGCTAGGTCGCATAATACATTAATCGATAACTTTGATCCGGTGCAAGAGGGTATATTATAAGCAATCATCTCCATACCATCGCACTCTTCATAACATTCAGCAAACAAACGGAATTGTTCACTTTCTGAATGTATGGAAATATAAAAAGAAGGAGTAACCACTACATATGAATACCCTATATCTTTTAAAATTCTTATTTTTTCCTTAATCTTAGCTGATGAGGTATCCATCACACCACCCATGAGAATTACCCGGTTTTGTGTGAATTCAAAAGTCTTTTGCATTAATTGAGTCCATTCGTGAATTGGAAGCAAAGGCCCCTCACCAGCTGATCCACCCATGAAAATCCCATTCACTTCAGCTTTTATTAATCTTTCGATAATACCGTGCAACGCTTTCTGATCAATTTCTTCTTTGTCATTTATCGGAGTAACGACAGGAACTATAACCCCATGTATATTATCTGCATTCATCTTTATCCAATCCTTTTTGATTATATTAGTGTTTATTTCTTGTTTTGACATTTAATACTTTGGAATATTATTAGTTTCTATAAACGTTTTAAATTCCTTTACAAACCTATCTTTATCATTTTTTGAACACTCAATTAATGGAGGCCTAACTCCACCAACCATCAAGCCTCGCATTTGTAAGGCTATTTTAAATAAGGACAGATCACTACCGTCTTTGAACATTTGGGAAATATAGGCAATTTTTCGGTATAGGGAACCCGCTTTTTCAAGGTTGCCGGCCTGTATAGCTTGGTAATAAGATACGTAAATTTCAGGAATAACCCCAGCTGGACCACTCACCATTCCCTTAGCACCTAACAAAAAACAGGGAAAAGAAAGAATATCACTCCCAACATAAACCGAGAAATTTTCATCTTGCATAGCAATCAACTGTGATAGGTGACTCATATTTCCACTACTATCTTTAATTCCTTTAATATTGGATATGTTATTTTTAATTTTCTGTACCAATTGTATGTTCAGAAAATGATTGGTGGTTGAAGGAATGTTATAAAGAAAAATTGGCTTTGGAGATATTGCGTTGGCTACTGTATGGTAATATTGATACAAGGCTTCATCGTTATATTTGAAGTAATAAGGCGGTAGAACAGCAATATACTCAAATCCATTGTCCAGTGCTGCTTCTGCTGTTTTAATGGTTTCCTGAGTGGTTAAACTTCCAACTTGAGCAATAAGTAAAAGTTGACCTTCATTAATTTTGTGAACTACCTGAAAAATTTCTTTTTTTTCTTCAAAACTGATCAAAGGCCCCTCACCAGTAGTACCAGTTACAAAAAGAGCGTTGATTTTTTTCTGGATCAAAAATTGGACTAGTTTTTCAACTTGATTAAGTTGAATGGTAGTACCCGTTTCATCCAAAGGGGTAACCATCGGAACAATGATACCTTGAGGCTTCATTATCATAACTCCTTTTTATTTTGTAAACCTTCTACAAGTATATTACTTAAGCCACTCCTTCAAACGCTGGACGGCTTCTATGAGTAGTGGAGCTTCCTGTACTAAACCAACCCGGACATAATCTCCACCTTCCATGCTATAGCCATTTCCAGGAACTACCAGAATACCAGTGTTTATAAATAATTCCTTGGTAAATTCAAATGAGTCCATATCTTTAGGTGTCTTTAACCAAATATAAATCGCTCCTTGAGCTGGAGTGTAGGATAAACCTACGTCATCAAAACCAGAACAAAGAATATTACGTCGTTCCTCATAAAATACTTTTAATTCCTGATAGTAAGAATCTGGTGTTTTCTCTAAGGCACAGACTCCGGCTAATTGAATCGGATAAAAAACATTGGAATCAATTTTCGATTTATAGAGCTTCACCGGGTTAACTAAGCTTTCGCTACCTACTATCGCTCCCAATCTCCAACCAGCCATGTTGTATGTTTTTGAAAAAGTAAAATATTCAATACCAGCCATCTCGGGGGTAAGTGATTCCAAATAACTAGGAGCCGTTAAACCGTCAAATGTGATTTCTGAATAAGCTAAATCACTAATAACAATAAGGTTTTCCTTTTTGCTTAATAAAGCAAGCTTTTGGTAAAAACTACTGGTTACCATCCGGCCGGTTGGGTTACAGGGATAGCTTACAATAATAATTTTTGGCTGGAATAAAAGAACTTTCTTTTCAATCTCTTCAAAAACAAATTCTTCATCAAAATCACTTTTATATGAAAGCAAACGTGCTCCAGCGAATAGAGCACCATCAAAATACGTCGGATATCCTGGATCGGGAACTAATACCCCATCACCCGGATTTACCAATGCTAATAAAGAATTAGCGATGGCTTCTTTTACGCCGATTGTTACCAATACATTTCGATCCGGGTCAATAGTCACCCGAAATCTTTTTTTGTACCAGTGGGCTATTGACTCTCTCAATTCACTACATCCGTGAGGAGGGGGATACGAATGAAATTGGGGCTTACTCACCTGATCTTGTAATTCATGGATAATCCAAGCAGGAGTTGGACGATTAGGGGCTCCGATGCTTAGATCAATTAATGACCGGTTGCTTTTTATCAGCATTTTTTGTTTTAAATTATGAATAAAAGTAAATACATTTGGTTCATATATGCCTAATCGTGATGAACCATAGCTAGGTTTCATTTCTGCAACCTCCTCTCTAACCGTTGCGAAAAATAAATTAATGGGTAACAAACAATTGCAAAATATATTGATACTATTCCAAATGCAGTAAACGGATCCAAGGTAATTTGCATTATTTGTCTTGAAGTTCGAACAATTTCAACTACACCAACCAAAGAAACAATTGAGGTATCTTTTATAGTTAAAACTATTTGTCCTATCATGGATGGCAGAGATATTTTTATCATTTGAGGCAATATAATAAAACGCAGTTTTTGAAAATAAGTCAGTCCAAGTGCATCGGCAGCTTCGAATTGGCCTTTATCTATGGCCATTAAACCACCTCTGAATATTTCTGATAAATAAGCGGTAGCAGACATAGATAAAACAACAATTCCACTCGCAATAGCATCCAGCTGAATACCCATATAGGGAAGGGCAAAATATACTGCAAAAACAATAATTAAAAAAGGAGCCCCTCTCATGATTTCAACAAATGCCATTACAATAAAATTTAAAACTGGGATACGATGAAAACGAATCAAGGCAAAAAGTAAACCAAATACAACCCCGATTAATAATACCCAGGGAAGAAATTCCAAATTCCTAATAAAAGCTCCGCCTAATCTTATTAATTGTTCCGTTATTGTGATCTGTTCCACGGTTTTATCCTCTTACCATCTTCTGTCCCTTGGTAGAAACAAAATTACTTAATAAACGCAATAACACAAAAATCATAAAGTAAATTAGAGTAGGAATACCAAAAGACTCCATTGGCCGATAAGTTTGAGATGCAACTTTTCTTGAAATATAGGTTATTTCAGGAACAATAACCACAGCAGCTAGACTGGTATCTTTTATGAGATAGGAAAACTGGCTTATCAATGGAGGAAGTGCTACCTGAAAAGCTTGAGGTAACACAATAATTTTCATGGTTTGAAACCAAGAAAGGCCTAAAGCTTTGGCGGCTTCGTGTTGTCCTTTGTCAACTGAATTTAATCCCCCCCGAATTATCTCGGTTATATAGGCGGCACAGTTTATTGATAAGGCAATAACCGCACTTTGGAAACTTTGCAGTTTAATGCCGATAATTGGTAAACCAAAATGAATAAAATATAGTTGCACTAGAAGAGGAGTAGACCGGATAAAACCTGTATATACTCCAATAATAATCTTCACTACCTTATTATTTATTGTCAACAATATTCCTAAAAGGGTCCCAATTATTAAAGAAATTATCCCGCCCAGTACCGAAATTTTAATCGTTTCTACTAAACCACTTAAAAACATTGGCATTACGCGGGCAATAAGACGAGTATCGATTAGTATAAGAACCACCACCTATAATATTTTACTTAGAAAGGCCTTGGTCCTCTCGTGTTTTGGATTTCGAAAAAATTCATCCTTATCGGATATCTCCACAATATTCCCCTGGTCAATAAAAGAAATTTTATTAGCCGCTTCTCGGGCAAATCCCATTTCATGAGACACAATCATCATGGTCATACCACTTAAAGCCAATTGTTTCATGACTTCTAATACTTCTTTGATCATTTCTGGATCGAGCGCAGAGGTAGGTTCATCGAACAACATCAGTTTTGGCTCCATCGCCAAAGCTCGAGCAATGGCTACTCTTTGCTTTTGTCCTCCAGAAAGTTGCTCCGGATAAGCATCAATCTTGTCCAATATGCCTACTTTATTCAAAAGCTCTTTAGACAACTCAATGGCCTTCTCTTTGGGAACCTTTTTTACATTAACCGGTGCCATATAAGTGTTTTCCAGAACGGTTAGATGAGGAAACAAGTTAAAATGTTGAAAAACCATACCGGTTGATTTTCTTATAAATCGAAGGTTGGCACGATTTTCCTTAATGCTTTTGTCGAAAACTAATATTTCACCTTCTTGAAAGTTTTCTAATAGATTTATACACCGAAGCAACGTACTTTTTCCAGCACCACTTGGTCCGCAAAGGACAAGGACATCGCCTTCGCATACTTCCAAATTAATATCCTTCAAAACATGGTGTTTCCCAAACCACTTATTGAGTTTATTAATCTCAATTATTTTTTTCATGTTATAAAATACCCCTTATCTTGAATAGAAAAAAAATATGGGGAGCAATTTTAATTGCTCCCCCCATAATAAACTAATCAATCCAAGAAGGTTCCCATTTTTTCCCAAACCATTTTTCATACAACTGACCGTAGTCTCCCATTAGCTTGACGTTTAACAGGTAATTATTCACCCATTCAACTAATCGATCAGTTTCCGACCCTTGTCTAAAGGTTAACCCATAAGTATCTGCTCGTACCAATCCTTTGAGAAACTTAATATCAGACTCGGCTTTAACAATATCCATACATACAATCTCGTCATCCATAACTGCATCAACACGGCCATTCTTTAGGTCAGTGAGATATTCCGATCGGTTATCGTATAGCGATGCTTTGGCTTTCATATTTTTTTCGATAAAATCAGCATGTACTGAACCCATGGTGGTGCCGATGGTTATATCAGGAGAATCTAGTTCTTCCCAAGATTCGAGTTTGGAATCTTTTCTGGCAACACAAGAAATACCGGTTAAAAAGTATTGATTTGAGAAACGAATAGTTTTCATTCTTTCTAATGTCATTGACATATTAGCAGCAATCATATCTACTTTGCTAGAAAGAAGAGATGGGATAAGGCTTTCCCATTGATAGTCAACCCACTTAATTTTTACTCCCAATTTTTGACCCATCAATTCCATCAATTCAACAGTGAATCCTGTTGGGTTACCATCTTTATCACGAAATTGCATCGGAATTGCTGTCATGTCAGTTGCTATTACCAATTCACCTTTTTCAAGAATCTTTCCAAACAGGTCATCCGCAGCTAATACAGCTTGGGCCGACATTGCCAATATACCTAAACAAAGTACAATTATTAGTATATTTCTTCTCATCTCTATACCTCCTCCGAAAATGAGTACCTATTATTTAACAGCGAATATACTAATATTCACCTCCTTTTCTATTTTTTAATCTTTTTTCAATACTTAAGAAATGCTCTTTAATAGCATCTCGAGCTTTTTCTACATTTCTATCAGCAATATGTTCAACAATTTTTTTATGACTCAGATAATCTCCTTGCAAATCTGTTTCTTTTCCAATACTTTGATCGCTTATTAAATTCATAACTTTCCAAAATACATAAATTAATTTCAACAAAACTTTGTTTTCCACACCTTCATATAAAGTCATATGAAATTTCTCGTCTAAGTCGGTTATCTTAATACCTCGAGATACCCTTTCGTACATTTCCTTGATTATTTCATTCAACTTTGAGATGGTTTCAGGCTTTGATTTTTGAATGGCATCTTTTATAAAATAAAATTCTAAAGCTTTTCTAGCATCAAGCAATTCTTGGATTTCGGGTTTATCGATAACTAAGCTATAACTTAAGTTATCAAGAATCGCATCAAAATTAAAAGGTCTCAAAAACATTCCATCACCTGGCTTTATTTCAATAATCCCTAGTCCTTGCATAGTTTTAAGCGCCTCTCTAACGGTATTTCTGCTAATCCCAAGAGATTTCGAAATCTCTTGTTCACTCATGAGCTTATCGCCAGGTTTTAATTCGCTGTCTTTTATATATTGTTTAATTTGTAACATTGCGATCTCGTAAATGTTTTGTTTTTTAATTTTTTTAAGAACCATATCTATTCCTTTTTTATTAAATAAATATATTTATTGTAGATTATCCTACATCCTACATTTTGTCAACGAATAAAATAATATTGTCACTTAAGCTTTAAAAGTACACTCAATTGTAATGGATAATGGATAATGGATAATTCATAATTACCATATAAATATTTCGTCATCAGTTGGTAAAACTGTGGGTAGATCGTACTAAGAGTTGCCTAATCGATAGGAATAATGATCTTTTTTAATAATCCTACAAGCATTAGTAGCCATCAGGATCGTTCATGAGTTAGCTCTATATTAAGAAGATGGAGATTAAACTTGTGGGACGATAGTTTTATAAAAGATTAACACCGGGAATAGTTCAATTATTTATATACCTTGACTCCGATAGTGAAAGAGAAAAACGAAAGACTTATTAAGGCTACAGGATCACATTGTTCGATTCTATTATCGG